>QHZV01000350.1 GCA_003224785.1 Acidobacteriota bacterium | reverse complement strand
GTTCAGGAGTGCGAAGAAAATTACGAAGATCACGGAGGTGAAGAACGTCCCCTTGTAAATGTGATTGAGAACGTAGTGCCCCATCTCGTGGCCCATCACGGACTGGATCTCCTCCGGCGATCCGCGGCGAAGCAGATTGTCGTTCAGGGTGACGCGCATGGTCTTGCCCAGGCCACTGACATTCGCGCTCATACGAGTGGTCTGACGAGAGGCGTCAATCTCATAGACCTCGTGCGCGGGAATATTATTGGCTCGGGCCATGCTAAGAATGGGCGTAGTCACTTTGGGATCATTGAGCACGGTGATCTTGTTGAAGATCGGAAAAATGAAAACCGGCGCGATCATTGCCGCGATCGCATACAGAAAGCAGGTAACGATGGCTCCCCATATCCACCAAGTATTAGGAAGGCGGCGAACGATGGCGAAAAGGATAGGGACTGCGATCGCTCCGAGAACAATGCCGACCAGCAATCCTTTGAATTCATCATTGAGCCAGGGACCAAAAGTCTGGGTGGCGAGACCGTATTTGTGCTCGCGCATGTAGCGCTCGTAGTAAGCGAGCGGAAACGTGAGAACAGTGGTGAGGACGACATATTCAATCCAGTAGATGATGTCGTGCACGAATTTGAGTCGGGTGACGCGCTCGGCGAGGTCGCGCATTTTCGCAGACCAACGAAGATTCAGGATCACTACGGCTACGACCACGCCATAAAGAAAATCCCAAAGAATGAGCCAATATCCACCTTCGAAGTAGGCGTCGGAACGGGTGCGCGCCGCCGCGGGAATCTCCGCGAGATAGGCTTCAGTGGCAGCATCTGCGCCGAAATTCGGCGAAGGCTGGGCCTCGGGCGGAACGGTGATGACCGAAGGCATTTGGGAATTGGAGAGTGCCGAACTGGACGTTTGCGAGAAACAAGCTACACCTGAAACGAGCAAAAACACGAACACCCGAAAGAAACGCATTCATACCTCCCTGGAGACTGCGCGAAAGTATATACGGATGGACGGACAGGGTGGTTCGAGGTAAGCAGAAGCTTTTGACCGCAGAGGGCGCAAGAAAACAGGGTCGGACAGGAATGTCCGACCCATACGGTCACTACTAAAGATTTATCTTGTCGCGAGCGCTGGTTCCAGCTTGCCGGATTTGAATGCTTCGTAGCGGTGATTGATTTCTTCCCAGTTCACCACGTTCCACCACGCAGCTAAATATTCCGGACGGCGGTTGTTGTATTTCAAATAGTAGGCATGCTCCCAAACGTCGTTGCCGAAGATTGGAAAGAGGCCTTGCGAGAGCGGGTTATCCTGATTCGGCGTTGAGATGATTTGCACTTCGCCGCCGGGTTTGCCTGCCAGCCAGACCCATCCGCTGCCGAATTGCTTGGTGCCGGCATCGTTGAATTTGGTTTTGAAGTCGCTGAAGTTGCCGAAAGATTTCTTGATCACATCGGCGATCGCGCCAGTGGGATCGCCCCCACCTTTCGGCTTCATGATTTTCCAGAACATGGTGTGATTGACGTGTCCGCCGCCATTGTTGCGGACTGCGCCACGGATATCTTCAGGAACTGAACTAAGATCGCGGACCAGATCTTCTGCACTTTTGGATTGCAGGTTCGAGTGCTTCTCCAGCGCTGCATTGAGATTCTTGACATACGCGGCATGATGCATGTCGTGGTGGAGCTTCATTGTCTGCGCATCAATCGTGGGCTCGAGCGCGGCGTAGTCGTACGGCAGGGCAGGTAGTTCGTGTGCCATAAAATCGTCTTCCTCCGGTTTCAAAGATGATCGCAGTGGGTGGAACGATGCATGGTAGCAATCGGCATTCAGCTAAACCCGCTTCAGCGATTGGAATCCCATCTCAGTTAAGAAATCAGCCAACTGCCACTTCCTATTGTCTATGAAACTGAGTTGATTTGCATGCGTGGGGAAGGCGTGGCAAATAGGGCGTGCAGACG
>QHZV01000331.1 GCA_003224785.1 Acidobacteriota bacterium | reverse complement strand
GCCACACTGAATTGATGGTGCTCGTAACCCCGCATATCGTGGACCCCATTCGCATGAATGGACCAGGTCCGGTGCCGCCTAAAAATCCAGTCAAGCTTTTGAACATTCCATCTTTCGATAAGGATTTACCGGCTAAGACACCGGCTTCTGGAAACGATAACGTGAATCATCCGGCTCCGAGTGCGAAATGAATCCGATGTCCATTCGAGATGCGATCAACAATTCGCCACGCGAGAGCTTCTCTCCTAGCGAACCGCTCTCCGTGGTTGGCGTTTGTCTAGACGAGGACACGTGGTCTGTCCTGAAGCAGTTCGCCGAATCCGCTCCTCTGATTCGCCTTCGTTCACACCTCTCCGAATACCGCGTTCAGGATACCGAATCAGCAAACGACTGGCTGGGCACGCCTGCTCCCGATATCTGTATCGTTGACTTCGATCGCGACCGCCGGCGCGCAGCATTGGCGGCTGAGAGTATTCATAGCGCCGCGCCTGAGACGGCCGTATTCGCCGTCTCAACCGATGCTCAGCCTGACTTGATTATTCAAGCCATGCGCAGCGGCTGCAGTGAATACTTGCTGAAGCCGATTGGTCGCGAACAACTGCTGAACGCGGTGGCACGGGTCGGCGGAAGAAGAAAAGAACGGCTACAGCCTTTTAAGGCGCAGCTTCTGGCCTTCATGGGCGCTAAGGGTGGTTGCGGTGTGACGAGCGTAGTCACGCAACTTGGCGCGATGCTGGCGAACTCGTTTTCCAAGAAAACATTGATTGTGGATCTCCACCCCGATTTCGGAGATGCCGCACTGTATCTCGGCCTCACGAAATATCGCTACCACTTCTTTGAGCTGATGGAGAATAACGACCGGCTTGACGCGGAACTCCTCCAGAGCTTCATCGCCCACCATTCCAGCGGGCTCGATTTGATTCCTGCCCCCGAAGGCAACGATGCGCCGCGACGTATCCTTCCCGGTGCCGTCGCCCAGACCTTCGAGTTCCTGCGCATGCGCTACGACTTCATTCTGGTGGACATGGCCCCGGGTTTGAGCGATGAGAACCTCGAAATGATTCGCCACTGCGACCAACTCCACGTGGTCACCGTCTCAGAAGTGTCAGCTCTGCGCAATGTTGTCCGCCACCTCGACTATCTGACGCGCAAAGAAATACCGCGAGAGAGGTTCAGGGTCGTGCTCAATCGCCATCAAAAGCGCGCTTTGATCAGCGACGGCGAGATCGAGAAGACAATCGGTCAGAAGATTTTCTGGAAGGTCCCAAATCAGTACGCTCACGTGGTAAAAGCCATCAACGGCGGAGATCCCGTTGCGCAACTGTCAAGCTCCGACGTCACGAAGAACCTGAGGGAACTCGCATCCAGCCTGGGAGCCAAGCCTTCCGCACACGAAAAGAAAAAAGAGAGCTCAGGTTTTCTGGGACTGTTGGGAAGGTCGTAGGGGGGAAGTATGGGAGAGTTCAATTCGATTTCGGCCCAACTGGGAACTAGCGCGGCGGCTGCGAGTGCGGAAGCAAAGCGCACCGGCCTCAGTTTTAAGGAATATCAGGACCTCAAGTCCAGCGTTCACCGGGACCTGATCAGTCGCGTGGACCTGGAGCGAGTGGCGACCCAGCGCGACGAATACACGCGCGGGCAGGTGTTATCGGTCATTCAAGACCTGGTAGCCAACCTCAAAACCCCGCTGAGTGGCCGCGAGCGCGAGCGCTTGGCGCTCGAAGTTCTCGATGAAGTTTTCGGCCTTGGTCCATTGGAACCATTGCTCCAGGATCCAACAGTCAATGACATCCTGGTCAACGGTCCCAAGCAAGTCTATGTGGAACGTGCCGGCGTCCTCGAAGAAAGCAACATCATGTTCAAGGACAACTCGCACCTCATGAACATCATTGACAAGATCGTCTCTGCCGTCGGACGGCGTGTGGATGAGTCTTCGCCCATGGTGGACGCCCGACTTGCGGATGGATCGCGTGTCAATGTCGTAATTCCACCGCTCGCCATTGATGGGCCGCATCTTTCCATTCGCCGCTTTGGCCATATTCCTATTACCGAAGACGATCTGCTGAAGAATCAAACGATCACACAACCCATGCTGGAACTACTTCGTGGTGCTGTGAAATCGCGTGTCAATATCATCATTTCAGGCGGTACCGGCGCCGGAAAAACCACTCTGCTGAACGTCCTTTCCGGTTACATCTCCGAAAAGGAGAGAATTGTCACCATTGAAGACTCCGCCGAACTGCAGATGAAGCAGCGGCATTGCGTGCGCCTCGAAACTCGGCC
>QHZV01000062.1 GCA_003224785.1 Acidobacteriota bacterium | reverse complement strand
GGGTGATTACGTGAAGCTGAAGTCTGTCGGACGCCACGCGCGAGTGGTCAGGCGGCTCGACGAGAACCACTTTGAAGCCGAAGTCGGTGCCATGAAAATGCGAATTGCCCGCGAAGACATCGCCGAGGTGGTGAGCCGGGCGGCTGACAATCCACTGAAAGCGGCGCGCGCCAGAGGCATTTCTGTCGTTCTAGAGCGTGATGCCGATAACGTGCCGTCCGAAATCAACGTAATCGGCCATACTGTGGACGACGCCACGCGCGAGGTCGAGAAATTTGTGGATCGTGCGTTCCTCGCCGGATTGCCGCGGGTGCGAATCGTGCACGGCAGCGGCATGGGAATTTTACGAAAGGCTCTGCGGCAATTTTTGCAAAAACATCCGCATGTGGAATTCATCGCCGAGCCGCCGCAGAATGAAGGTGGTGGCGGTGCAACGACGGCGGAACTCAAGGTGTGAGTTGCTGAATATTCATCCCATAACACGCGATGAAGTACCAGCCCTGCTGGCGCTTATTCGCGCGCTTGCCGCCTATGAAAAGAAGCCGCACAAGGTGGTTGCTACTGAAGCCGACCTGCTACGCGATCTCTTTGGCCCACAGCCGAAGTTCCGCGCACTAATTGCCGAGTGGAATGGCAAGCCCGCCGGCTACGCTTCGTTTTTTAATTTCTACTCGACTTATGAAGGCCGCGCCGCCCTATTTCTGGAAGATTTGTTTGTGCTGGAGGAGTTTCGTGGACACGGCATTGGCAAATCACTGCTTGCGGCAGTTGCAAAGCTCGCGCTGGATGAAGGCTGTTTCGGCCTGCGTTGGGAAGTGGCGATTGAGTTTTACGAAAAACTAGGAGCGACGTTCCTCAATGAGCGCAAGGCGGTTTCCATCGATGAAGACGCTTTGCACCGAGTGGCGGCTGATGTTTTACCGCAGCGGCAAAGAGGCACAAAGAAATTCAAGAGCTCTTAAACCCCAAACTGCGCAAACATTCCAAGCGAGCACGCGCGCTCCCCGCCCCTGACAAGCGACTCCCACCGCGAACTCGCTTGCTGGGACTACAATTACGCCAGTTGCGGTTGTGGTCAAACAACAGAGAAAACGTAGTGTTCCGAAGTCACGATGGTGCGAACTCGTGGCGATCGGAGCTTCGGCTGGCGGGCTGCCAGCCCTGAGTGTATTGCTCAGCGGGCTCGGTTCCGAGTTCCCTCCCATCGTAGTTGTGCAGCACCTCGATCCGCGGCACAAGAGCCAACTGGCATCCCTGTTGGCCCGCAAAACCAGAAAGAACGTAAAAGAGGCCGAAGACCGTGAGCGAATCACCAAGGAGACCATCTACATTGGGCCGCCGGATGAGCATCTGCTGGTCTCGCGCGGCGTGATCCAGCTTGCCCACTCGCGTCTGGTGCGCTTCTCCAGGCCCTCCATAGATATTATGTTTGGATCGGTGGCGGCCATCTACGGCGATCACGCCATCGGTGTTATTCTGAGCGGCTCCAATCGTGACGGTGCGGACGGTATGGCGGCCATTCGCCGGGCTGGCGGAATTACTATTGCCCAGGAACCAACAACGGCGGAATATCGCGTGATGCCGCAAGCCGCAATTGATACCGGCTGTGTTGATCTCATAGTCCCGATCGACAAGATGGGGAGCGTTCTTTCCACGCTCTTTGTGGAGGGTAGGACCAGGAAATGGCCAGAGATGTTAGCTTAAAGGACCTGCTGCAGGAGTTTGCCGAAGGGCGCGGCTTCGACTTTCGCGGCTATAAAAAGACCACGCTTGAACGCCGCTTGCGCCGGCGCATGTTTCAGCTCAACATCGGCAGCTTTGCCGATTACGCCGATTATGTCCGCAAGAATACCGGGGAAATCAACGAACTCCTCAACACCATCCTCATCAATGTCACCGAGTTCTTCCGGGATGCTCCAGGTTGGGAGATCCTCGCCCGCGAAATTCTGCCCGGCCTATTGAAGCCGCTGAAAGCCGGCCACTCATTTCGCGCATGGTCGGCCGGATGCGCCAGCGGAGAAGAGGCTTATTCTATCGCCATCCTGTTGGCTGAACATTTTGGTACGCGCATTCAGGAGTACGACATAAAGATTTATGCCACCGATATAGACGAGGAAACGCTCAACATGGCACGGCGCGGCGAATATCCGGCTGAGGCGCTTCGGCGTATGCGGCCCGAGTGGCGCGAGAAATATTTTCATGGCAAGGATTTATTGCGGGTAGATCGAGAGGTCCGCAGGCTGGTAATTTTTGGCCGCAGCAATCTTGCGCTCGACGCTCCCATTTCTCACGTGAACCTGTTGACCTGTCGCAATCTCTTGATTTACTTCGATCCTGACCTGCAAAAGCAAATCCTCAACCGTTTGCATTACGCCCTTGATCCGGGCGGCATTTTGTTTCTAGGCAAGTCTGAATCGCAGCTCACCAATTCGGCACAATTTCGCAGATTGAATCCGCGCTGGCGTATTTTTCAGCGGATTACCGGCTCGGCCTCCGCTGAGGAGCGGGCGCAGCTTCGGGCCTCGAATGGAGTGCAGGCGGACCCATCCTTGCGGCGCGATCAAATGGACGTAGCGCGACTGCAGCAACACTACTTACTGGAGACGCTGCGCGTGGGTATCCTGGGCATGGGAGCGAACGACATTATCACTCAAAACAATCATGCTGCTCTTACGCTTTGCGGATTGCAGCCTGCCGATCTGGTTGGGCGCCGGTTGCAGGAGACCGACTTTTTTTCTCGCATTCCAGAGTTGAGATCGGAACTCCAGGCTTCGCGGCTCAATGACGAATCAATTCATTTTCAGACCCGCATCAAAACCGGGGCGGAAGAAAAGCTGCTGGATATCACCGTTCGCCCCATGCTGGACGACAAAGGCAAACGCAACGGTACCTTGATTTATCTGGAAGACCAGACCTTGCAGGAAAAATTGCAGACCACGGTGGAAGAATTGGAGTCCACGAGCGAGGAGTTGCAGTCGGCCAACGAAGAGCTCGAAACCACCAACGAAGAGTTGCAATCCACCAACGAAGAGTTGGAAACCACCAACGAAGAACTCCAGTCAACCAACGAAGAGCTTGAGACTACCAACGAAGAACTGCAGTCGCTGAATGAAGAACTCGAAACCACTAACCAGGAACTCGAAGATCGGACCAAGGAACTCGACCAAGTGAACAGCGTTTATTCTCAGACGCTCGAAAAAATTCGCTTGCCGGTCATGTTGGTGGACCAGGACCTCCGCATTGAATTCTGGAATGGCAGGGCGCTGCGCTTGTTCGGATTCAAGAACAAACCGCCCATGGAGATCACCCTTGACCAGCTACCGCTTTCACGCGAGCTGCGTAATGTGTTGGTTCGTCGCCATCGCTCGGTACTGTTGAAAGAGGAACCGACCATCGCGCATGGGCAGTTCCTTGGGGGAAAACGGAACCTTACTGCCGATATCCATTTCAGTGTGATTCCCCGGGAAGACAACACCAATAACGTGCTGATCATGTTTGAGCCCAGCGCGGATGGGGAAAATGCAGCAAAACCGAGCACAAAAAAGAATAATCATCAAAAAGATTAGGCTTAGTTCAACCTCCCGGAAAGGGTCAGCATCTTAGGCTTCTTATGGGCGTTGCTTCGTTCCCTCCGCGACCGGGATATAGGACGATTTACCATGAAAGAGAACGTAATAGCGGTGGACCCCACCCTCGCCGAAGTAGATTTTATCCGCGCTGAACTTCGTACTGGCCTGACACTTACGAAGATGGCACTGCATCCGGGCCGACGTCAGAAGAGCACCACTACCACGGCAAGCGCCCGCAAAGCGTATGACACCGTGATGCGCTTCATGCCGAAAGTAAGCCTCTCGCATGCCGAAAGCAAAGAGGTCAAAGCCAAGCTGGATCAATTAAGGTCTGAGCTGAAGTTGCTGGGGGAGGCGGTCTAGCCCCGCGGGCACTCACCGCATTCGCGATCGCATTTCCAATATGCGCTTGCGCAGCACTTCCGCTTGCCGCTGCTGCCGGACGCTGGTCTCGGCCACGGTGCGTACCAATTTCAGGGACTCGGCCATCAGGCGATGAGAGATTTGCAGCGGGGTGTCAGAAATCCGCTTAGCCGCGGGCTGCGGATTTTTCTCCAAAGTTAAATGTGGGACCTGGTGGTTGACGCCAGAGGTGGCTACCCAGAACTTCAGCTCCGGCGCGCTGGCGTAAACCGGGCTCCTCTTGCCTTTGCCGATTCGATGCACCGGAAGTTCTAACTCTCGCTCCCACCGCTGCACCGTGCGCACACCACGGTTAAGGAAGGATGCTATCTCCTTCCAGGAATTCAGCATGACTGGTTTTTCGGCTGCTTGCGCCATATACCGCTCCCGTACCCTTCACCTTTGCGGTAACGTGCAGTCGCTATGATGATTATAAGCCCGGCCGCGCAAGCTATTTTGCACCCCCGCTCACCGGTTTGCAAGGCTTGGCAATTGGTATTTGTCCCGATATGGGAAAAACGATTTTAATCTTCGCCAACCGTTTTCGACCAAACCGCAATCTAACTTGTAAACCGGGTCTAAAATACAAGTGGATTTTATGGATCTCGACCGCAATTCGTACCAGCAGCGCCTCTGGAATCAAAAACCGCAGACAGACGCCCATCGCTCCAAGCCCCGTAATTGGATTCAAGAGTGCGAGAGAAACTCTGCCGCCGCATTCGTAAAGGGTAGAGAGTTCGCGAAGGAACAGCTGAAGCGCCGCCTATCGGGTAATCGCCGTGAAGCCAGCCGACAGCTCATCGAAAACTCGCGTCAGCTTTTGGCTAAGAGCCGCAAGATGATCGTGAAAACCAAAAACACGCTGGCCTTTACTAGCGGCTCCATCGGCCGAGTAAATTAGCAACAATTACAAATTGAACTTAATCAGCACCGCTTCAGGCAGGCCGCTTCATGGTCTGAGGTATTGGACGCCCGGTGCGGACCAGTTCCTGAGTTTCGCGAAGTTCCCTGCAATAAGGACAGTTCGGATCGGAACAATATGGTGACCCGGATTCCTGCTTGTGGGTGGACGGATTCGTTTGTGTTTCCAAGTTAACTCCTAAGCTTTTTCTTGGGGGAAGGCTCTCTTCAGTATCGTGCAGAATCGATGCCCTTAAAGCGTCAACATCCGCCACCACTGCTTTTATTGATGGGGAGTTAGCGATGCATTCTGATTACGAAGCCTTCGTTAACTCGACTTTAAGGATCAGGCTTAAATAGCGGGTTGCGGCGAAGAGCGCCTGGCGTTCGGAGTCGGGCAGCGTGGGTTCATGCAGCCGCTCATTGATTTCGATGAAGGCGTCCCGGATATAACCCCGCGCGAGGTCGGGCTCGCTCTCCATCACCGCCCGGCAGTACGACTGGAACCACTTCGCCTTGAAATCCAACAGCATGACAGCGATTCAACGCGCACTGTCCCGAACCGGACGGGGGTAAGTCGTCGAACGAAACAGTGCGCTGTGTACGTGGTGCACCCACATTGGACTCTCAGAAAAGAAAAGCAAAGCGCCAAAAAACGACACGCGGATGGCGCTCCGCAATCTCCCAGCTCTGAACAACGAAGCCGCCCTCGCCAGCCCCTGCGGGGCGTTAGTCCCGCTCTTCTCGCAGAGCGCCTATCCTGATCTCCGGTATGCATGCACGAAAAAGTACGCAGTCATGCCTGCACCAACCGCGATCACGAACCATCTGACCCAGAGCTTTGGAAGCCGCAGCGAATAGCGCGCGCCAAAGTATCCACCCACCGCCGCGCCGCAAATCATGACCAGCGCCTGGGGCCAGTAAACCGCATGTTTAAGGATGAATATCAAGACGGCGATCCCATTGGTCGCGCTGCTGAGGACGATCTTGAACGCGTTCATCTCGTGAATGTTGCTCATGCCGAAAGCAGTCAGCATGGCGAGAATCACGAATCCCATGCCGCCACCAAAGTAGCCGCCATAAATTCCGACCAGGAATTGAAAAAACGCTGCCGCGGCGATCGCGCCAGCGCCACGCTCGTGCGTAATTCGTGCTTTGTTTTCTCGCGTCAGCCTGGGCCCGACCACAAACAGCAGCGTCGCCACCAGCATGAGCCAGGGCAGGATTCGGAGAAATGTGTGCGCCGGTGTCCGCAGCAACAGAACCGCGCCGGCAACTCCGCCAACCAAACTCACGCTCGTGAGCGCGATCAGGAGTGCACGCTGCACTTTTAGATGATGCCGAAACGCACCGCCGCTGAACGCCAGCCCGGTCCAAAGAGCGACGGTGTTCGTAGCATTCGCAGGTACGGGAGGCACACCAGTGAAGAGCAGCGCCGGGAATGCAACGAAGCTTCCGCCCCCGGCCACAGCATTCAACGCGCCGCCCAGCACAGCAGCAAAGAACAACACGGCAGCGCTATGCAGGCTGAGGTCGAGAGAATGCAATCAGTAAGAAATGTATCAGAGGATCAAGCGTGTCATTCCGGAAAGCATGATTCCTGGCGACGCGAGAATCGCGCCGCTACAACGCTCCCCGCGCTCAATACAGGTATTTGGAAATGTCAGATCTAAGTTAAAGGGCCGGACAGAAGTGCCCGACCCCAGGACGTTGAATGTACTCCCGGATGTTGAGCCTCTAAGTGCCGTATGTCCCTGACGACTCGCGCTTCTGCTCTTGCACCTTCTCGCGCACGCGATCGCCAAATTCATGTACTTTGTTTGAAATATTGCCGCGTGTTTCCTCGCCGCTAGCCGGAGCCAACAGCAAGCCCAATCCGACTCCGACCCCCACGCCCAGCAGCAATGCTCCTGCTGTGCCCAGAGTTGAGTGGTCTTCGCCACGAATCACATCCGCCGCCCGGCTTACGCGTCTCGATGTGGTGTCGTAAGTGTCACGCGCTCGGTCAGTTAGGTCATCCACGCCCTCGCTCAAACGGTTCCTGAGCGAATCGAGTAAATAGACACTGGTTCCAAGCAGCGCATTCCATAAGAGGTTTTCTTTACGTAATCTCATCTTCGGCCTCCGCCATGCTTTTTTGTAGATATGGAGATGCGGAAAGCGGAAGGGGTGGTTGGAAGGGATTTCAACAAGGGTACGATGGGGGCAAATTATCGAGCTGACCAGGGCCAGAGGGTACGCCAAAGCGCCTTGAAGGCGCCGCACCTGCATGCTAGCATCGGTGCACTAGTGAGCCATGCCTAAGTTCGTTATTGAGCGCGAAATACCGGGGGCCGGAAGCCTATCCGAAGCCCAATTGCGGGAAGTCTCCCGAAAGTCAATTAGCGTTCTGAGGGGAATGGGGCCTGAGATTCAGTGGCTCCACAGCTACGTCACCGGCGACAAAGTGTACTGCGTCTATCTGGCTCCCGACGAAACCAGCATTCATGAGCACGCCAAGCGTGTAGGTATTCCTGCCAATCGCGTTTCCGCGGTGCGGCGCCTTCTTGATCCCACATGGGCCGAGTGAGTGCGTTGCGCTAGCTCGAGGAGGACGCAATCTCAATCATCATTGCCTCCTCAATCGCCTTCTCGATCGGCAAAGCCCAACCTTCCGACCAAGCGGTGCCTCCAGCGGTGGTCAATGCCTGTCGCGCAGCGTGCAGACCCGACTCCAATTTTGTTTGCTCCGCGGAGGTAAGCGGAGCGCCTATATTTTGGCGCAGCGCGGCCGCAGCTCCCGCCAGCCGCAGAGAACGCGCCGACTCATGTTGAACAGCCGCTACACATGCGAAGGCCTCCAGCAGTCGCGCAATTCCGCGTTTGTGGTCCAGGTCCTGGAACATCTTTATGCTTTCGCGATACAGAGAACGCGCAGAGGGGTAGTCGCGTTGTTCTCGCGCCAGGCTTCCCAGGTCAGCCAATGTGGCAGCGATGCCCCAGCGATCGCCGAGTTCGCGGAAAATTGTGAGGCCCTTTTCATAGAGTGCGCGAGCTGCGGTTAGATCACCGTGATGACGGGCGACATCTCCCTGATAATTCGTAGTCCAGGCAACGCCTGTACGGTCACCAAGCTCTTCGAAAATGGACAGACACTCGCCGTACAACGACTGCGATCGGGCGTAATCATCTTGTAACATGACTACATTAGCGAGATTACTCAAAGAGCGGGCGATAGCCCTTGGATCGTCCAATTCTCTCCATATCACTAAACTTTCTTCGAATAAAGACCGTGCAATCGCGATCTCTCCCCGGTCCCGGGTGTTAACTGCTAGCGCGTTTAGAGCGACGGCGGCAGCATGCCTGTCACCTAACTGACGCGCGATCTCTAGACTCTCCATGATCATCACATCCGCCGAAGCGTAATCTCCCTGCCCAACGGCGAGCACACCTGCGGCGAAAAGCGCCCGGCACCGCGACTTCGTGGGATGTGCAGATTCTCCGAGTCGCAAAACTTTGTGCAGCCGGTTTCTGCCTTCGGCAAAATTCTCGGATGTTTCCCAAAAACGAAACAGCGCCGCGCCCAGACGCAGTCCCCATTCTGCATTGCGAGTTTCTATGAGCCAATCGAGGGCCGCGCGAAAATTGTCCTGTTCCAGCGTGAAGCGTTCCAGCCAATCCGCCTCCACTCCGCCCTGCTCCGCAGTCTCTTCCGCCAGTATTAGGCAATAGGCAGCATGGGCGCGCCTGGTGTCGGCGCTCTCTCCGCTTGCCTCCAGTTTTTCCAGCGCGTACTCGCGAATTGTTTCCAGCATGCCGAAACGCGATTCACCCTTGCCAGGCTCTATCTGTTGCATCAGACTTTTATCCACCATCGAGGACATGCCCTCAAGCAGATCCAGGTTGAGATCACCCTTGGTATCGCACACAGCTTCTACGCCTTCCAAATTGCATCCCCCTGCGAACACCGACAATCTTCGGAAAAGCCTCTGCTCGTCGGAACTCAGAAGATCGTAGCTCCAGTCCATGGCGGCACGGAGAGTCTGCTGGCGCTGTGGCAGATCGCGCGCTCCGCCGGTCAATAGTTGCAACCGGCTCGCGAGCCGCGTCAGCATGGATGCTGGCGAAAGAACTTTGATCCGAGCAGCGGCGAGTTCGATCGCCAGCGGCAGCCCGTCTAAGCGGATACAAATCTCGGCAACAG
>QHZV01000330.1:1625-9442 GCA_003224785.1 Acidobacteriota bacterium | reverse complement strand
CACCCCGGTTCACCCTATAATCGAAAAAAGCCTGGTCCACAGAAATATGTCAGAGAAACGTGTTGAAGAGATTGTGCGCAATGCGGTCGCGCAGGCGCTTGAGCGGCAACTCGCCTCGGTACGCGAATCCGTGGTGCAGGAAGTTCTGCGTGAGGTTGGGCCTGCCCTGGCGGGCAAAGGCGGGGCGGCTGGCGGTGACTCAGCCGCGCTGCAAAAGGCGGTTTCGGCAATCCAGGCGGGGAGCAACCAAAAAGAAATTCTGCGTGCATTGCTTGACAACACAGTTCTCTACAGCGGTCGGGCAGCCCTCTTCGTCGTTAAGAATGGATCGGCAATAGGCTGGCAGGGAATTGCATTTAAGAACAACGACGCGATCAAGGATTTCGGTCTCGATATTAATTCAGGCCTGGCTTCTCGCGTGATGCAATCGCGGGCCTTGGAAGCCGGCGCATCCTCCAACGTAGATCAGCATTTCACGTCCCTGCCCTCGTTTATGCGGACGGCGGAACTGAAAGCGGTGCGCTGGATGTGGCTGCCCTCGATGTGCTTGTGCGTGCCACCAGTGCTTGGCTGGAGGTCATCTCACAGAGAAAGCAAGCGCAAAGAGACGGCACACCGGAACCGGAAATGCACACGGCTCCTGCGGCAAACGATCCATTCGCCGCCCACGCGCCATCTCACAGCCAGGCCGAGGTTGAGCCTGCACCAGCGGCCGCTATGTCAGCAGCAGCAGCCTGGGGCGGGCCGACGTCAACGCCCTCAGGCGAGGACAGAGAAACCCACGGCAAAGCCCAGCGGTTCGCGCGTCTGCTGATTGATGAGATCAAGCTCTACAACCACGCCAAAGTTTCCGAGGGTCGCAAACACAAGGACCTATATGACCGGCTGAAGGAAGATATTGAAAAGAGCCGGTCAACGTACCAGAAACGCTATGGGAATTCTGTCGCCGGCGCGGCAGACTATTTCTCACAGGAACTCATTCGAAGTCTTGCCGAAGATGATGTTTCTCTCCTGGGCAGCAATTTTCGGCGATAATTAAAAAAGACGTGTCGGGGTATTTTCGCACAATCTGTTTCTTTCTCGTGCTGGCGTGTGCACTCGTGTGCTTGCCCGCTTTCGGGTGTCCGCAGTCTGATGCACCTGCGGCAGCTGCGCCATCCTCATCGCAAAATCAATCGGCAGCAACTCCAACTCCGCAACATGCGGCGGATCCGAACGCGAACCATGCGGCAGACGCTCCCACCGGCGATTCACAGGCGACCAAGCCAACTCATACGAAAGCCATCACGAAGAAGAAGGCCTCAGCAGGCTTAGCTGCGAGAAAGCGTACCAGCTCAAAACGCAACTCTCCGCGGTTCCGTCGGATTCATCAGGCGTTCGTCGCTTCTGCAACCCTCAAGCCAATGGCGCAGCAGCTTCTGCAGAACCGCACGCCTCAGGCCTATGCCGGAGTTGAGACCTTTGCACGCAAGCACAGCGCCGAGGATGCTGGATCGCTGGCGTGGCTGGCGGTCGGCTATGCTCATTACCTCGATCGTGATTTCGCGAAAGCGGTTGATCCGCTGAGCCGCGCTAAACCACATGCAGGCGATATTGGCGACTATGTCGCTTACTATCTCGCCGCGTCCTATCAGCAAAGCGGTCGTTTGCCGGAAGCGGTTGCCACCCTGAGCACATTTGATGAGACTTTTCCGCAGTCGCTGCTGGTGCGCGATGCACACGTTCTCTACGCAAATGCTTTGCTGGCTGACAATCGCGCGAAAGATGCGGTTGCCCTACTGGAACGAGATCGCGAGCCGGTAAGGGCAGATTTGGAGCTGGCGTTGGGCCGTGCATATGCGGCTGCCGGCGATCCGGCGAAGGCCGTGGCTGTGCTGCGTCATCTCTATTTCACGATGCCGCTGAGTTTCGAGGCATCGGCCGCACAGCCGGATTTGCAGCGGCTCTCAGCAACACCAGGAATTGCGCCGCCCACATTCGCCGAGCGGCGCAGTCGGGCGGAAACGCTTGCCCGAGCCAAACGGTACCCCGAAGCTGCGGATGCATATCGGGATCTACTTCGCGATGCGAGTGCCAACGACAAGCCGGCGATGCAGCTCGCCCTCGCTGAAGCTCTACACCATCAGGGGCAAAACCGCGATGCCAGGCAATTATTGGACTCGCTGCCGATCACTTCTCCCGATATAGCTGCACAAAGGCTCTTTGACACCGGCGAAATGCAACGCGCCTCCAACGATGACGACGGATTCCTACGGACGGTGGAACAGATTCGCCAAACCGCTCCCACCAGTTCGTGGCTTGAGCAGGCGCTGCTTTACGCTGGAAATATTTATCTGCTACGTCATGACTACGACAAGGCGATTGACTGTTACCGCGAAATTCAAACTCGTTTTCCGCAGGGCCCGCGTGCGCCTTACGCGAATTGGAAAGCTTCATGGCTCAGCCTGCGTCAGGGGCGTGCATCAGACGCCAAGAACGGATTTGAGCAGCAGATTGCGCTCTACCCGAACTCGAACGAGGTTGTTGCAGCCCTCTATTGGCGTGGGCGTCTCGCGGAGGAAGATGGCGATCAGCCGATGGCGGCAGCGTTCTATCAGAAAATCAACGAGCGCTTTCGGAATTATTATTACGGACCGATCGCGCGGGAGCGCGCAAGCAAGCTCAACGTTGGAGCCGATCCTCCGCATTACGCAATTCTCGACCACGTGCCGCCAATCAGCGGAATGCCGGACGTAAAAAACGATCCTCCGCCGGAAGACAATCTGCGCGTGGAAAAAGCGCGTTTGCTCGAAAATGGCGGGTTGCTTGATTTCGCGGTTCGTGAGCTCAAAGCCGCCGCCGAAGAAGAGAAGGGAAGCTGGGCTCCCGCGGAAATTGCCCGCATGTACCAGGACGCGGGACGATACGACATCGCGGTCGAGACCATGAAGCGCGCGATTCCGAGCTACTTTGCCGTAGATTTGGCCGCGCTTCCGCGTTCGTACTGGGAAGAGCTTTTCCCGTACATGGTGGCATCGCTGATCCGGCAGGAATCGGAATTCAATCCCAATGCTGTGTCCAACAAGAGCGCACTCGGCCTGATGCAGTTATTACCGCGCGTTGGTAAAGGTGTTGCTAAGCAGGAAAAGTTAAAGCATTTTGCTCCCCAACAGCTGTTTACGCCAGCCGTGAACCTGCAATTGGGTACGCGCTATTTCCGCTCCATGGTGGACCAGTTCGGAGGCTTCGAGTACGCTCTCGCCGCTTACAATGCCGGAGACGATCGCGTGCGTGACTGGCAGGCGGCAGGGAAATATCGCGATATCCAGGAATTCGTCGAGTCCATTCCATTCACGGAAACGCGCGAGTATGTGCAAGCCATCATGCGGAACGCGAATGTGTATAGGCAGCTGTATGGGACGCCGTAAGAGCCGTCAGCCATCAGCCATCAGCCATCAGGGAAGCACTTTTCTGGGCGGCTTGCGTTTCAACTCCGCTTCAGCGGACGAATAATCTGCCAGACCAGAGATAGGTATCCGCGAACCTGCGGCTTACTCCGAATGAGATCGGTCTTCCTGATGGCTGACGGCTGCTGACTGACGGTTTCCTTCCTCCGGCGTCTTCACGAAGAGGATTTCAAACACCAGCAGCCCCGCCCCAACCACAATGGCGCTGTCGGCAACGTTGAATGCCGGCCACTGATACGAGCCGATATAGACGAGAAGAAAATCCACCACTTTGCCGCTCAACAGGCGGTCCCACAGATTTCCCAATGCGCCGCCGAGTATGAGTGATAGTCCGACGGCAGTCGCAGTCATGGTGTGGCTACTTCGCCAAAGCAACGCAGAAACAATCACCAGCGCGACAATCGAGAACATGACGAGTAAGGCAATCTTCCATTCCGAAGGCGAGTCGTTGAAGAGCCCGAACGCCGCCCCGCGATTTTCAACGTGCGTGATGTAGAAAACACGTTTGATCACCGTGATGCTATCGTGCAGCGAGATGTCTCTCGCAACCAGCCGCTTAGTGAAGCGGTCGAGCAACAACACAGCTACTGCAATGAGTAGGTGGAGTCTGCGCATGATTCTATGGCCAGTCATTGCAGTTGAATGATTTGAAAGGGCACGGCTTCAAGCCGTGCCGAAAACTTGCAAATAAATCCGCGGCTTTAGCCGCTGACGAACTTCATACCTACAAATTGGATGTCGGTCCCGAATCCCCAGCTTCAAGCTGTCTCAATACTGGAGCGCAACGCTCACAGACCGTCGGGTAATTCTTGTCTTCACCAACTCGGATGGAGTAGTTCCAGCAACGTTCGCACTTGTCGCCGGCGGCGGGGCTGACTTCCACTTGGAGACTTCCGGTTCCATTTCCCGAGCCTTTCTCCAACGTGACCTGCGAAACGATGAACAGGTACCGCAGATCATCTTTATGCCGCTCCAGAACGCCGTATAGCGAATCGGAAGCTGTGAGCTTCACTTGCGCTTCCAAGCTCTTTCCGATTTGGTTTTTGGCGCGGGCTTCCTCAAGAGGCTTCAAAACCTGATCGCGAATTGAAAGTAGCGTCGTCCAATCCGCTTTCTGTTGCGGATCATCGGTCGCGACGGATGCGCTGCCCAGAATGTCTTCTGCGGCGGGGAACTTTGCCATAAGCACGCTGGCAGGGCGCGAGTCGTTTTTCGGCAAGTGCTGCCATGCCTCATCACAGGTGAAGCTCATGATCGGCGCCAGCAATCGAACCAGGGCTTCGCCAATGCGCCAAAGCACTGTTTGCGCAGCTCTGCGGCCAACTGAATCGGGCGCAAACGTGTAAAGCCGGTCCTTGATTACATCTACATAGAAAGCGCTCAGCTCCACAATCGCGAAGTGGTTCACTCGCTGATAGATCTTGTGGAACGCAAATTCTTCGTACCAGCGCGTCACATCCGCAGATAGGGCATACGTCTGCCGCAGTATGTACTGATCAACCGCCTGCAGCTCTTCAAATGGCACTGCGTTGAGTTGAGGAACGAAGTCGTAAAGATTGCTCAGCACGTATCGAAAGAGCTTGTTGCGAATGTCGCGATACGCCTCAGCCGCGCGCTGCATCAGGTTCTCAGACCCGACCACATCCTCGCGGAAATCCACCGATGCGACCCACAGGCGAACTATCTCCCCGCCTAATCTCTTCGCGATGTCAGCCGGATCAACATCGTTGCCGCGAGACTTCGACATCGCGCGACCGGTTTCATCGAGCGTCCAACCCGGGGTTGCAACGCCTTTGTAGGGTGCACTGCCCTTCGCGCCTAGCGAACACAGCAGGGAAGACATAAACCATCCGCGATATTGATCGCCGCCCTCGAGGTAAAGATCGGAAGGCCAGGGATAGTTCGCCTCGTTTGCAACCTCGACCAAGTAGCTGCACCCCGACTCAAACCACACATCTAGAATGTCGTTTTCTTTCACGAACTCGTCGCTGTACCACGAGTCTGCGCCGGACTTCGCAAATAGCTCGACCACTTTGCGATTCACTGCGGGATCCTTCAGCGGCTTATTGCATCCGGTGCAGGCGAACACTGCAATTGGCACGCCCCACACCCGCTGCCGCGAGATGCACCAATCGGGCCGGGTCTCGAGCATGTTCGAGATTCGTTCTTCGCCCCAAGTGGGGTCCCATTTGATCTTCTTGATCTCTGCAAGTGCACGAGTACGAAACGTATCAATCTCGGAGCGCGCCCCGTCCAAGTTGAGGCGCTCTCGCGGCGTTAAGTCGCGAGCCGAAATCCCGGGCGAAGGCGACGGACCCTTCGGCGGGGTTTTCGTTTCCATCGCAATGAACCATTGTTCCGTGGCGCGGAAGATCACAGGATTGTGGCAGCGCCAGCAATGCGGATAAGAATGCTCAACTTTTTCTGCATGCAGCAGCGCGCCGCGCGATTTCAAGAGCTCGATAATCGGTTCATTGGCTTTGAAGACCTGCAAGCCGTCATATTCTGGCAGCCCGTTGTGACATGCGACGGAGCTGTATGCACCACGCCAGTGCCGGTGTCCATGGTTACGTAATCCGCCACCACGCCAAGAATCCTGCGCCGCTCCCATGGAAGAAACGGATGATAGAACCACGTGTTCTCCATCGCGCTGCCAGGAAAGTGCGCGATTGCCCTCGCGTCCACGAACCCGCATTTCTCAGCGGCAGACTTCGCTAGCTTCTCGGCCACAATGTAAATTCCATTCGCGGCCTCGAGTGCGACGTACTCTTCGTGGGGATGAAATGCTACCGCCATGGAGGCTGGCAACGTCCATGGAGTCGTCGTCCAGATGATGGTGTAAACCGGCTTATCTTTGTGGATTCGCGCGTCGGCTAATGCAGGATTAATCGTCCGCGGGTCCGACTGCATTTGATATCGCACAAAAACCGTCGGGCTGGTGTGGGTCTCGTATTCCACCTCGGCCTCGGCCAGGGCTGTGCGGTCATGCATGCACCAATAGACCGGGCGCAGGCCCTTGTACACAAAACCGTCCTCAAAAAATTTATAGAAAGTCGCAACCACGACCGATTCGTACTCGGGAGTCATGGTCGAATACGGCTTGTCGAAGCGGCCCAGCACTCCGATTCGCTTAAACTGCTCCAGCTGCAAGTCGAGATATTTTTGCGCATACTTACGGCATTCCAGCCGCACGTCGAGTGGCTTCATCTGCAACTTTTTTCCACCAAGTTGCTGGTCAACTTTTATCTCGATAGGCAAGCCGTGGCAGTCCCAACCGGGAATATACGGAGCGTCGAACCCGGCCATATTCTTCGACTTGACCACGAAATCCTTCAGGCATTTGTTCAGTGCATGACCCAGGTGGATGGGCCCGTTCGCATAGGGAGGCCCATCGTGCAAGATGTAAGGCGATGCGCCTGCCCTCGCTTCACGAATGCGGTCGTAGAGCCGCATCTCCTCCCAGCGAGCCAGAGTTTTTGGCTCATTTTGAGGCAGGTTTGCCTTCATCGGGAAGGCAGTTTTGGGCAAATTGATAGTGGATTTCAGGTCCAACGGCACGCGCTTGCGTTCTCCAAATGCTTGATTTTTTTCATTATACCTTCGGCGGGCGACAGGTTTCGGGCGTCAGGCATCAGGCCCAGATTGATTCATACAGATTTTGCACCCCAATGACAAAGCTGGATCGAATCACATTTCAAATCCCGGCATCCTAAAGCCGTAGCCTGGACTCTGGCAGCTGACGGAAATCACCTGCCAAATTGTTCTCGACGGCGTGTACAATTTTTGCAAGGTGACGTTTCCCGAGTGCAGGCATCTAATTGAAATAGGTTGGCTGAAGCGTTGGCCCATCTAACCTGATATCGAGTAAGAGGTTGCAAAACAGAGGAGTTACGGTGCAACTTGGCAGGCAAGCTGCTCATCAGGTAATGGAGCGGGAACTGGCGACCAGCCACAAACTCGGGTAACATATGGCAACTTTGGAATTCAAACCACCGCAATCCGCCGAACGGGAACCCGAACTCAATCTGCTGCTGCCGAAAGGCCAAGGGCAGGAGCAGTCGTTGTGGTCCTCGCTTCGTCAAAATTTCAAAGACACATTTTTCCCGGAGAAGCTCCCACCTCTGGTTTTGACTTCAAAGCCAGTACCGGTCAGGGACATCTGGGGTTTCTACAACTACAGGAAGAGTAGCGCGACGCTTTCAATGCTCGCCCATATAGTTGGGCTGGCGGGGATTCTCGCACTCAGCTACTACTTTGGGAAACCTGTGATCCAGGCGGCCAAGCGGCAAGTAGTTGAAATAGTAGCACCATCGGAAGTTCCCACCATGAAGCCGGCGAAGACGCAGGTTGGCGGCGGCGGCGGCGGCGGAG
>QHZV01000330.1:0-1562 GCA_003224785.1 Acidobacteriota bacterium | reverse complement strand
AAGCTCGCAGTCGCGCCAACGGTCGTAGTGCCTCCCCAGGTGAGGCTGGCGTCGAACATGCCGAACCTGGGTAATCCGACTGCTCCGATGCCCTCTGGTCCACCCTCAAACGGCACTGGATCGGGCGGTGGCATCGGTTCAGGCAGCGGCGGCGGAATCGGAGTCGGCGCTGGCCCTGGTGTCGGCGAAGGCCACGGCGGCGGGATTGGCGGTGGCGTGTTCCACGTGGGCGGCGGCGTAAGCGCTCCCAAGGCGGTTTTCTCGCCCGATCCGGAGTACTCGGAGGAAGCTCGCAAAGCCAAGTATCAGGGCGTCTGCGTCCTGAGCCTGATCGTTGGACCGGATGGCAAGCCTCGCGATATCAAGCTCTCGCGAAGCCTGGGACTGGGTCTGGACGAAAAAGCCATTCAAGCCGTGAATCAATGGAAGTTTGAGCCGGCGTTGAAAGACGGCAAGCCAGTAGCTGTCGCGATCAACGTGGAAGTGCAGTTCCGGTTGTACTAGAAGTCTTCGAAGGTAAGGGCCAGCCCTTGCGGCTGGCTTTTTTCTTTGCTGGTTACTCTTTTAGATCTACGTGAACGATGTTCGTGATTTCTCGGTCGAGGAATATCTTTCCAAAACGACTGAACTTCTCGGTCGAATCGGTGACGAAGAATTTCAGTGCTGAGCGACTCGCTTGGTTTGCGGATGGGACATTTGGACGCGAGTCCCCGCGATTCGAATTGAGCAGCGCCTTAACTGCCAGCGCCGTGGATTCGGCGGAGTCCACCAGCGTTACTCCTGGCGGCACAACGCGCTGCAACATTGCCTTGAGCAGGGGATAGTGCGTGCATCCCAACAGCAACACATCAGCTTCGGCGAAGCCATCGCTAAATGCCTCGCCCAAATAAATCCGCGCAATTTCCTCAGTGACCGAGTGATTGACCCATCCTTCCTCGACCAAAGGCACGAGCAGAGGACAGGCTTTTTCATGCGCCTCAATCTGGAATGCCGCCAGTGCATTCTTGTAAGCATGGCTGCAAGTTGTCGCTTCAGTCCCGATGACCACAGCTTTTCTCGACCGGGATGCCGCCGCAGCCCGCTGCGCTCCCGGCTGAATGACTCCTACCACTTCCACCGAGGCCGCTTTCTTGATCTGTTCGATTGCTAGGGCTGTGGCCGTATTGCAGGCGATCACCAGCAGATCGGCGCCTTGCGCCTCCAGGAACTTGGCCGCCTCACATGCGTACCTGGCCACGGTTTCAACCGATTTTGAGCCATAGGGAAGGCGGGCGGTGTCGCCGAAGTAGAGGTATTCGGCTCCCGGGAAAGCTTCAAGTAAAGCTTTAAGTACGGTCAGGCCTCCGAAGCCGGAGTCAAAGACACCAATAGCGGGCTGTTTCATTCGGGTTATTGGAGCCGCCCTGGATGAAGCAACCCCGCTCCAACGAACTCCGCGGTCTTTCCACAGCACCCGCCCGGCGGTATCGGCGCACCGTGCGGGCAAGTCTTGGGATGGCCCAGGAACGTACAGATCTTGTCTGTGGCTTCGGGTGAAAGGATGTGTTCGAACTTGCAGGCTT
>QHZV01000061.1 GCA_003224785.1 Acidobacteriota bacterium | reverse complement strand
TGAATCGCGCCAGGTGCTCTCGTTTGCCATAGAGCACACCCATATGCGGAGCAAAGAATTTGTAGGTTGAACAGGCGAGAAAATCGCAGTCCAGATCACGGACATCAATCGGGCCATGCGGCGCGTAATGGACAGCGTCTATGTAAGCCATGGCTCCGGCATTGTGGGCGAGGCGAACGATTGTCTTTACGTCGTTGATGGTGCCGACGGCATTGGAGGCGTATCCGACCGCGACGACCCTGGTGCGCGAATTGATTTTGCTCGCCAGGTCTTCCAAGTTGAGCGTGCAGTCTTCTTCGCGAATTTCAGCGAACTGAATTTTGACGCCGCGTTCTACAAGCGCGCGCCAGGGCGAGATGTTGGCATCGTGATCGAGATGCGTGAGCAGAATTTCATCGCCGGGGCCGAGCTCGCGTCCGATTGCGCGGCTCATGGCAAAGGTTAGCGTCGTCATGTTTGGGCCGAAAACGATCTCGTCGGAATCGCAGCCGAGGAAGTCAGCCATGGCTGAACGGGCGTCGGTGATTACGCGATCGGTGTTGCGGCTAGTGGCGTAGGCGCCGCAGGTGTTGGCATTGTTCTCGCGGAGGTATCCGGAAATGGCGTCAATCACGCGCTGGGGGACTTGGGTGCCGCCTGGGCCATCGAGAAAGGTGGCGGGATGGCCATTGACACGTTGCGAGAGCGAGGGGAATTGGACACGCACCCAGGCCAGATCGAGAGAAGTGTCTGCTTGCAGCGGTCCAACTGTACGAGTTGTCATTTCTTGATTGGGAGGCCGAGATCTCAAAGATGTAGCAGGAGAACTCCTCGGCGGTCTCCGGTGCTTCGCGGATAAGGTTTGGCTGAGAGCTAAAAGCTAACAGCCAAGAGCTGATCCTCACCCCATCATGCTGGTGCGTTCGGGCTGAATCTTGTACATGACTCGCTGTTCCTCAGCCTTGCGATAAGGGTACTTGTCCGCACCGAGATACTTTTTCGCCATCTTGTCGATGTGCGCGTCTGCGCCGTGCTCAGTGATTTCAACAACGCGGCCGCGAATCTCCAGATAGCGGTAAGGGTTCTCCGGATCAATGATGGCCAGCGCAACCCGCGGATCGCGGCGCATATTCTTATCCTTCTGGCGGGCTTTGGCGGTATTGACGATGACGTGGTCGCCTTCGATGTCGCACCAGACGGGGGTGACTTGAGGTGAGCCGTCGGGCATGAGCGTGCTGAGACTGGCGAAAGCGCGTTTCGAAAAAAGATCGCGGAATTTATCCGGAATGACCTGCGACATTGAGTTCCTCCTTGCTAGAACCCCACGCGGATAGATTATAGACGCTCAGGCGTCAGGCGTCAGGCGTCACGAGCCCAGACTCAGACGTCAGCTATCAGCTGCCAGAAAGGTGGATGTGCAAAGGAAAATTCCCAACAAATACCGTCAGAATTCTACAAGGATGAATTTTGCGGGATTTTTGCCACTATTGATGATGCGAAAAGAAGTGCCGCCAGGCAGAATGCGGATCTCCTGTGCGTCAAGATGCAGGCTTTGAGCAGAGGTGCCCGATGTTTGGGAGAGTTCCAGGTCGGTCAGGGCGAGTAGGACGTGGGCTGGAGTGGAAATCGGTATTTCCGCCCCGGGCGCCAATTGACTCTTCGACGCCATTATCGCTCCGCGACTGAACGACACGGTCCAAGTCGGCTTGGTACCTAGCCAGATCGCCAGGAAACAGATCTGTGTCGTACGCCCCATCGAAGGGCTGATAGTTGGCCGGGTGCATGGTCTCGACAATGAGCTCGCGGTAGGTCGTCATAGATTCGTTGCGAACTACGTGCTGCATGGGTGAGTAAACAAAGTGCGCTTCGGGTCCATTCCAATCGCGGGTCACCGGCGCATGACCCTCGAGGGTGTTTGAGCTTTTGCTCTCGGTTGCGATGATGTCTAGATACGGCCGTGGGTGACAGTGCGATTCGGTAGCGGCGAGCCGCGGAAGCTCCAGAACAAGAACTCGCACGTCTTGGTTTTGAAATAAAAGCTGATGGTGAGGCTCATCTGCAACATCAATGCACGAAGCCGATTGCGCCGTTGCGACACCAGCGACCGCAAAGAAAAACACCGACGCGAACAGAGTGGTCCTCATGAAAGTATTCTAGGAAGGTGCGACTCGATCCCGAAGTTACTTCAGCCGTTGCACTCTCGCGTTGTCGGAAACCGCGATTGGCGCGTACATTCTCGTGATTTTCACAATCAAAAATTCAGCCCGTCATCGCAATTTCGATCAACCAGCTTGGCTGAAACACGCCGATGGTCGCGGGATCTAATAATTGCGGAATCCTTCGTTAAGTTCGTTTGCACTGCTATCGCTGCATGCCCCTGTGAACAGTCCGCACTCCGTTGAAATCAAAGCACATACAAATTCGTTTTTTCTATTGACCTAAAAAATAGAAGGTGTAAAACACAATTGTTCTTTGACAGTTTCTGAAGTTTTTCCGGTTGGTGCGGCGTCCGGGGGCCAAGCGAGGTCACCTTCGGCAGACGGCAAAAGGGAAGCGTAAGAAGATTGGGCAACCAATACATCTGGCGTGAAACTCGAGCAAGATGACCGACGGAGGGCCAGTAAGGCTCTATAGCAAAGCGCTGGTCGAGGAGAACAAGAGACATCGTCGAAGGCAGGATAGAGTCCCGAAGGCGTTGAACTGATTTTTCCGGTTGGCGGTGAGCCCGGAGCCCGAGTCACGATCGCCGGTTGGCAGTCCGCAAGGATAGCGAACCAATGCAGGTCGGCAAGGGTCTAAAGCGAGCTACTGGCCGAGACGAATGAGATCAGCATAACCGTCGGGACTCTTATATTTTGTGCCCGCGGATGGCACGATCCGCGCGGCACCAACGCAGCGCCATGAGCCACTTGGGAGCGGCCGGTCTTCAACATGCTCCTCCCCCATTGAAGAGCGGCCTTTAATGCTTCCGGCACACTGGCGCTGCGATTCTCTACAAAGTCCGAGTTTAGAAGCCTGAATGTAGAAGTATTGCTTCGGCTCCCTGAGGGCTGCGTGAGTTCTTACCTCTGCCTTCTCACTTCTGAATTTCTTAAGGCCCTTGCGTGATCTGCTGCTTCTCCGTGACTAGGCGCGCTCGGAATATGCGGCCTGAAACCGGCTCTTCCGCGACCAAATCTACGTTTACGGAATACATTCCGCGCGAGACGCTATCGCCGAATGGGATATTGAAGTCTCTGCTGTCTTTCTTTAGTGGGAAGTGCTGATATCCAATCGCGGTCGCCCTGCCGATTTCGTTCAGGGCAAGAACAACGAAGGTCAAATCGAAGTCGCGTCCGGTGCGGTTCGAAACCTTAACGGACCCGTCAATTCTTTCTCCGTTGACTCGCGTCTTGTGGTCCCATTCGGCGGTGAAGGGCGTTTCCACTGAAAGCACAAATTTGTTCTTCACTTGTTCCGGAGGGCTGTTGCTGTCGCGAGCCAGCAACGTGATCTCGAATTTACCGGATTCGTCAGTGTTTCCCCTTATCTCACCGTCATCGTGCAGTTCCAGGCCGCGCGGGAGCGAGCCACTCATAAGTCTCCAGTGGTGCGGCTGGACTCCGCCGGACGCCTCAAGAGTGTGCCGGTATGGTTCCCAGAGGGAAGCGGACGGCAGATTCTCCTTGTCGGAGATCGTAAGCGGCGTTTGTGCCACGGCACCGACGGCGAATAACAGCAGATTCAGAATCCAGGCGAACAGAGACTTAACGTCCATGGCGTAGCACCTTGCCAATTCTAATGAATATGGCGGCAGCCAGTCCGCGCTCCTCATCAGAACGATGGCCCTCCGCTAACTTGCAGATTGGACTCTTCAGAATCGTTTGCGCCAAAAGAAAAAGGCCGGAGCGGTTGTTCACCGTCCAGCCTTCGAAGATAGATATCCGGAATTACTGAGGGTCGAGTTCGACTTTGTCACCGACCAGCAGCGGCTCGAGAGCGAACACGATCATTCCGGTCGAGGTCGAGGGCGTGGTTCCCACCACAACGATTTCGGCCACGGCGCGGCGCGGCATGTCGGCAACATGAACGGCCGATCCACCGTTCTTGGTCATCCAGTTTGGTTCAACCACAGCTGCTTTCTTTTGTGTAGGGTCAGCCGCTGAGGCTTTGAAGGAAAGCGAGTCAACGGGATCCGCAAGATCAGCGCCATAGGTGCGGACCGCGCGAAGGAAATCGCCAACCTTAAGACCCTGGCTCGCTCCGACGTTCATATAGATCTTGCCGCCGGTGCCGAGCTCGGAATCAAAATCTTTTGCCATGAGCACGCGACCGCTGACCTGCCCATTCTGCGGAGCAAAGCGATCAAAGCGCATTGGCGCGTGAAACGCCGTCAGGGGCTTCTCAACAAACGGCACAACCAAATCTCCAGCAACAATCGTGTCACAGCTAAATAGCACGCGGGCGATGGCGCTCTTGTTGCGAGTGTCAATCACCTTCACGCGAGCAAGCTCTTCATAGGGCTGCCCTGCCGCTTTCACTGCGGCCCATTGCCCTGCGAACACTTCGTACTGATTGATATCAGTGGTTTCGCGAACAATCGTGTATTCCCGGCCAGCCTCGTAACCTTGGCCCTTCAAGTAGACGGCGTCACCGGTGGCGAACCGGGTGCTGTGCGGCGATTCCAAGCCGCCGATGACGAACTTGTCCTTCGAAATCGACTTGCCCAGAAAGCCGGCGCAATAAAGGTCGGAAGTAGTGGGAGTTTGCAGCCGCTCAATCGGGAAGTTAACTGAGGTGGAAACAGTCCCTGAGGGAGTCGCGTCAGTGGGGCCAGCCTGCTGAGCCCAGCAGAGCGCCGGCAGCGCCAGAATTATGGATATCGTCAACTTCTTCATTCGTTCCTCCTCAGGCTTTCCTGAACCTTCGGCAACGGTAAGTTGCTTAAAATAAAGAATCTTCCATCGAGGAAGTTAACAAGGCTTGGGAGGAGGGTCAAGGTTACGCAGGTCTAAGTGGGGTACTGCTAAAAAGTTTGCTGCGAGTAAAAAGCACAATGATTGTTGCATCTGGAGTTACGTCCTTGTAATATCGCGCGGTCAATGACTGCAGAAAACAATCATTACGGCTCCAGATTGTTGCGCTTACGCTTGCCGCGAGTTTGCGTTGCAATTGCCGGGACTGACGCAAGTGAAATGCTTGAGAAAGCCGAGGTCCTTGCCCGGGATAACCCGTTTATAGAGTTAAGGTTAGATTACCTCCCCAAGCCGGGTTTGGCGCTCGGCAGGATCCGTGAGTTTACCGAATCGCATCCTCATGTGGCTGTGATTGCGACCTGTCGCCGGGCCGCGAGCGGGGGCAAGTTTCGAGGTCCGATACCTTCGCAGCTTGAAGTGCTGGGGAAGGCGGCGGACGCAGGCTGCAAATTAGTGGATGTGGAACTCCAGACAGCGATTCGGCTGAAACCTGCTCAGATCGATAAGCTGAGGGCGAAAGCCGCCCTGGTGCTCTCGTTTCACGACTTCCGTGCCACCCAGAAGCTCGACGAGACGTTGAAGAAGATGACCGGCTATCCGGCGGACTTCTATAAGATTGTCAGCACCGCCACCAGCCTTTCCGACAACGTGACCATGATGAAATTTCTGGAGCGCCACCAGGATGCGCATTCACTGGTTGGCTTGTGCATGGGGGAGCAAGGGATAATCAGCCGAGTGTTGGGCGCAAGGGCGGGAAGCGCGTTTACTTTCGGCGCGCTTACAGCTGACGAGAAAACTGCGCCGGGGCAAGTCACCGCACGGGAGCTGAGAAGCATCTACAGAATAGATCAGGTGGATGCAGCAACCAAAGTCTTCGGTGTCGCTGGAGACCCCATTGAGCATTCGCTCTCACCGGCGATCATGAACGCGGCATTGCGACGAGAAAACGTGAATGGCGTCTTTCTCGCCTTGCATGCGCGATCGCTAAAAGACTTACTAGCTTGCGTGAAAGAGATTCCGATTCAGGGCCTCGCGATAACGATGCCCCATAAGCAGGCTATCCTCTCGCATCTCGATAATACGGACCCTTTTACTGCAAAGATCGGCGCTTGTAACACCATCGTTCGGTCCGCGGATGGAAAGCTTTACGGTTTCAACACGGATACTTCCGGTGTCGTACGACCGCTGGAGCAGCGAATGACTTTGCAGGATGCGAAGATCCTCGTTCTGGGTGCTGGCGGAGCGGCACGGGCGGCGGTCTTTGGATTACGTGAGCGGGGAGCGCAGGTTTCTATTCTCAACCGCAGTGTTGCAGCGGCGCAAAAGCTTGGAAGACAGGCGCGGGCAAGAACCATCAAGCGGCCCGACCTTAAGAAGCTGGAATTCGATGTCATTATTAATGCGACTCCGGTTGGGATGGGGAATACCAAAGAATCGCCACTGAATGCCGAGGAAATCAAGGCCAAATACGTTTTCGACATGGTCTATGATCCGTCTGAGACGCGGCTGTTGAAGTTGGCGAAAGAACGCGGCTGCGAGGTGATCGCGGGCAGCGAAATGTTCGTTCACCAAGCAGCGCGGCAGTTCGAAATCTGGACCGGAAAACCTGCGCCGCGAGAAGACATGCTGCGGATCGTGAACCAGGCGCTGACTGAACGGGCGGCCGCGAGGAACGGAAGTATGAGTAAGTGATCAGTGATCAGTGATCAGTTGTCAGTGTCAGTGTCAGTGTCAGTGTCAGTGTGAGTGAACATGATACGGCGATTAGCGCCGCAATGCATTGATCAGCCCGTTTAAGATTCGCCCAAGTTCCTTGGACCTCTGCAGGAGGCCTGCGCACCTTTCCTCAACGATATAGCCAAGCTTCCGCGAAATCAAAATTTGGGTTTCAACTTCCAATAGCGATCCCCTGGCATTGCCCAAGAACTGCTTGAATTCGCCTTTGGAAATGCGCCCTTGTCCCTCCGCGATATTGCTGGGAATCGAAACGGCGGCTCGCCGCAATTGAGAGATTAGGCCGAACTGTTCGCTCGTGCGAAATGTGTTTGTTGATGTATAGATGTCCCCTACAAAGTCCATCGCTTTTTGCCATGCAATGAGATCGCGATACGATTCGATTGGCGAGGCTTCGCGGATCATTCAGGCATTTTGTCAGTATCGTTCCGAAAAGGCTGTGACAGATGTCACACAATGAATGGTTATACAAACATTTGCGATGTTACTGATCACTGATACTGATGACTGATTACTAGCAACTGAGAGCTGCTCACTGTCCACCGATCACTACAATTCCAGGAAATTCTTGATCAGCTTCTTCCCTTCGCTAGTCAGCACACTTTCGGGATGAAACTGAACGCCTTCCACGGGATATTCCCGGTGGCGCAATCCCATGATTGTTCTTGAGCCGTCGGATTCGGTTGTCCATGCGCTGACCTGGAGTTCAGACGGCAACGCGCTTTCTTGCACAATCAGAGAGTGATATCGGGTAGCGGTAAACGGCAGTTGCAGATCTTTGAAAACTGTGCGGCCATCATGCGTAATCTGGCTGGTTTTGCCATGCATCAGATGCGGCGCGCGAACCACACTACCGCCGAAAGCAGCGCCCAATGCTTGATGTCCGAGACAAACACCCAGTATCGGCAGCTTGCCGGTGAAATGCCGGAATAGGTCTATGCTGATGCCGGCTTCATGGGGCGTGCAGGGGCCAGGCGAAATCAGGATGCGATCGGGGCGCATTGCCTCAATTTCCTTGACTGTGACCTGATCATTGCGGCGAACAGCGACTTCCGCCCCTAACTCGCCAAGATATTGAACGAGGTTGTAGGTGAAGGAATCGTAGTTGTCTAGTACGAACACCATAAAGCAGTCGTTGGTCGTTTGTTTGTTGGCGTCGGAATCCTTCCGGAGTCGAAGCCTCACCGCTAGGATCAGATTACCTTAAGCCGGGCAAGAACTTCCAAGCGCGCCCGGATTCACGCCGAAGAGGCTAGCTAAGTTCTTAAGTACTAATGAGTTAACATTTCGCCCGTATCGATCGCGCCGATTCCCCCGGGCGATGGCTCTCCAGTCCTCGTCCTAAGTTCCGCTTGACATGCCGCGCCCCAGGTTCCATCCTTACAGAGGTTTTTAAGGAGCCTCCCCCTATGACCGTTGAAGTTCAGCAGGCAGAGAAGCGAGCCACCCGGCGATTCGCGCTCCGGTTGCCGGTTTCGGTCAACTACAGCGGCAACACTGGGACC
>QHZV01000060.1 GCA_003224785.1 Acidobacteriota bacterium | reverse complement strand
TTGCCAATCTCCTTGCCAATCTCTTCCAGGTTCATGCCCTCGTACTTGCGCAGATCGGGATTCAACACCTGAATCAGCAAGATACCTTTGCCGCCGCCCGATCCGAGCCACTGGTTCTCCCAAACGCTGCTGGGCTGGTCCATCTCCTTTTTCGCTCGTGCCCGCTGTGCAGGATCGTTCAGGCGCGCAAGCATCTTGTCGGTGCCGCCCTCGGCGATCCAGGAAGGGAAGCACGCAATCAGATCGTTCGAAGCGCGGTTATAAGGATAAACACTGGCCGCGACATCAATGCCACGCGCCCGGGCGGCCTGAATGCGTTTCAAGATCTCCGGCATCTTCCCAAAGTTCTCAGGATACGAAGCCTTCAGATGCCAGATGGTTGTGGAAATATTGGCACGCTGACCGATCTCGAAAACTTCATCCAGAGAAGAAAATATCTGATCGGCTTCCGAGCGCTGGTGCGTGAAGTAAACCCCGCCATAGCTCCGCGCAACTTTCGCCAGTTCGACCAATTCATCAGTCGAAGCAAACCGGCTCGGCACATATTGAAGCGCAGAGCTTACTCCAAATGCCCCTTGCTCCATCCCTTGCGCGAGCAGTTCTCGCATCTGTTCGAGTTCAGCGGCCGTGACCGGACGGTCGTCTTTGCCTATGACATAGGTTCGCAACCCGCCGGCGCCAACGAATGTCCCCAGATTGATCGCTGGCCGAGCCCGCTCCAAATGCCGAAAATATTCGTCCAGCGAGCGCCAGTCGAGGGCGACTCCATACTTTTTGGCCCGGTCGCGCAGATCTTCGGCGATGAGGCGATCGTTCACAGGCGCGATCGAAACTCCTTCGCCGGTAATTTCCGTGGTCACGCCTTGAGTAATTTTGCTGGCTGCGCGTCCGTCCACGAGCAGGTTGAATTCCGACTGGCCCTGAACATCAATAAATCCGGGTGAAGCCACCAGACCGTTTGCGTCTATGTGCTGCTTGGCGCTCGCGCCATGGAGATCGCCCATAGCGACAATGCGATCGCCGCTAACGCCGATGTCCCCCGAAAACCACGGTGCACCCGTGCCGTCCACAATGTGTGCATTGGTGATCAGAAAATCGTAGCTGGCGGATTGCGCGGAGGTAATTGCGCCAAGAAAGACCAGCACCAACGTCGCGATTGAAAACAGTTTTGTAATCATTCTTGTCAACTCAGAGCGGGATAATACACGATTCCTCGCCGCACATGCTGCGATGGAAATCAATTTCGCGCTTGTTATACTCACCACCATGCTGAAGCAAACGTTGGAAGAAGGCCGCAAGCTCGCGGATGCGGCACTGGAGCGTCTTCTTCCACCGGCCGAGCGGCGACCATCTTCCATTCATTCGGCAATGCGCCACAGCGTTTTCGCCGGTGGCAAACGTATTCGGCCAATTCTATGCATGGAAGCCGGCCGAGTGGTGAGCGGCAACTTACCTTCCGGTATCGAAGAAGTAGGCGCGGCGCTTGAAATGCTCCACACCTATTCGCTCATTCACGACGATCTGCCCGCTCTCGATAATGATGATTTACGCCGCGGGCGTCCCACTTGCCACAAAGTCTTTGGCGAGGCCGTTGCAATCCTTGCAGGGGACGCATTGCAGACGCGGGCCTACGAAGTCCTGGCCAATTTACAATGTTCGCCCGAAGCGCGCGTCAAGGTCATTGCCGAGATCGCTAAAGCTACCGGAACAGTGAATGGCATGATCGGAGGCCAGGTGGTTGATCTTGAGGCCGAACGCCTCAATCCCGATGCGGAGACACTCGAATACATTCACCGCTCAAAAACTGCTGCCCTGATTACAGCCAGTCTGGTTTCCGGCGGCATCTATGGAGGTGCAAACGCGGAGCAGGTCGGCGGCCTGCGCGACTTCGGGCAGGCGATCGGGTTGGCGTTCCAGATTGTTGATGACATTCTCGACGTAACTAAGAGCTCGGAGCAACTAGGGAAGACCGCCGGAAAAGATATTGCGTCCGAAAAGGCAACGTATCCTGCCCTATTCGGACTCGATGAGTCTCGTAACAAGGCCGCGACGCTGCTTGGTTCCGCAAATCGTGCGCTCGAAAGCTTCGGCCCGAAAGCTAACGTTTTGAAGGATCTTGGCCGATTTTTAATTGAAAGGGAAAATTAATTCACCACAGGGCCACAGAGACAAAGGGAAGAACAGAGAGCTTGGATCGTATGGCTATGCAGATATGGTCGTCCGAATTGCGTTCTGGAAATTTGAAACGCATTTGTCCGGCTCTCGTTTTCCCCTGTGTCTCTGCTGTCCCACTGGTGAACAGATTTAATACTGATACCCATATCTAAAACGTTATACTTACATTACTGAAGCGCACCTCAGAATCTCATCTCTCTGTTGAGACCGCGGTGAAAGAAGGCGAATGAAGAAAGCAAGTTCCCCACGCGTGGCCTATTTTTCAATGGAAATTGCCCTGGAGCCGGATGTTCCGACCTACAGCGGTGGCCTGGGAATTCTGGCCGGCGATACACTCCGTTCCGCCGCCGATCTCGGCACCCCTGTGGTTGCCGTGACACTGGCCTATCGCAAGGGATATTTTCGACAGATTCTCGATCCGGCAGGGAATCAGTTCGAACAGCCGCAAGATTGGATTCCAGAGAACCAGTTCCCCGAAGTCGGACCGCGGGTTACGGTTGAAATCGAAGGCCGCCAAGTTTCAGTTCGCGCATGGAAGTACACGATTACTGGAATTGGCGGTGACATTGTTCCCGTCTTTCTGCTCGACACCGACCTGCCCGAAAACTCTGAATACGACCGTAGCCTGACAGATTCTCTCTACGGCGGAGATCAACGATACCGCCTGGCGCAAGAGATCGTGCTCGGGCTCGGCGGTTTCCAGCTATTGCAGCGCGTCTATCCCGGCCAGATCGAAACCTATCACATGAATGAAGGCCACTCGGCCCTGCTTTCATTGGGACTGCTGGAGCGACGCCTGGAGCAGAGCTTTGCCGGACGCCTCAAGCAACTCGATATTGATGGCGTGCGCACCATGTGCATTTTCACCACCCACACTCCGGTTCCCGCCGGGCACGATCAATTTCCGCGAAGCCTGGTTAGCCAGGTCCTCGGACGTGAACAGGTTTCGCTACTCAGCGAGGCCGAGGCATGGGAAGGCGAGTCGCTGAATATGACATACCTCGCCCTGCGATTCTCCGGATACGTGAACGGCGTGGCCATGCGCCACGGCGAAGTTTCGCGCGGAATGTTTCCGGCTTACGACATCAGCGCGATCACCAACGGCGTCCATGCGATGACCTGGACTTCGCCCGCGTTCAGCGAACTCTTTGACTCCTTCATTCCGGGCTGGCGTGCCGACAACAATTATCTGCGATATGCAATCAGCATTCCGTTGCCAGCGATCCGGGAAGCCCATGCCGACGCTAAGACGGAGCTCTTTGCCGAAATCAGCCGATCGTTTGGTGTGCAACTCGACCCCAAATTACTGACAATCGGGTTCGCGCGCCGCGCCAGCACTTACAAGCGCGCCGACCTCTTATTTCAGGACGCGGAACGATTGCGGCATATTGCGCGCGACGTCGGTCCCATACAGTTGGTTTATGGTGGCAAAGCGCATCCGCACGACGAAGGCGGCAAGAACCTGATCCGCAGAGTCGTCGGCGGCTCGGGCGCTCTCGCCGATGTAATCCGCAGCGTTTACGTCGAAAACTATGACATGCGCTGGGGCAAGCTGATCACCTCAGGCGTCGATCTGTGGCTGAATAATCCCATGCGGCCGCAGGAAGCTTCCGGCACCAGCGGAATGAAGGCCGCGCTGAATGGGGTTCCGAGCTTCAGCGTGGTGGACGGCTGGTGGGCGGAAGGCCACATCGAAGGCGTTACAGGATGGGCGATAGGCAGCAGTGAAGTTGCAGAGGATCCATCGATCGAAATCGCCAATCTGTACGACAAGCTGGAACGCGAAATCGTTCCCATGTTTTACGGCCGGCCCAATCGTTACGCCGAGATCATGCGCTTCGCTATCGCCCTGAATGGATCGTTTTTCAACACCCAGCGTATGGTCCTGCAATACATCGCGAACGCATACAAGATGCAGAGCGAAGTCGCAGTGCCGCTGCAGAGGGTCTGAACCGGAGCTCTAGTTGTGGCTTTAGCGTGACCGCTAATAATGGGCGTGACTAAGGGCCTACAACCAACATCATCTCAATTCAGGATCGTGTATTGGTTTAAGCTACAGGCTAAGAGCTAATAGTTAACGGCTGTCCTACGGCGATGGAGTTCGCCAAAACCGCCTGCCCAGCGCAAGCTGATAACTCCTACAACTACGGTTGAGGAGAACTCCATCTTGCGCAATCTGCCCATCAGCGACTTTCTTGTGATTTCTATCGGCGCAATCTTTGGCGCTAATGCCCGCTGGGTCATCAGCCGCTTCGCTGCTCGAATCATCAGCCCCGTATTTCCTTATGGCACGCTCTTCATCAACGTAACCGGAAGTTTCGTCGTTGGCTTCTTCATGATCTGGTCAAGCGAGCGAGTGCTCCTCGATCCGCGATGGCGTCTGCTGGTTGTGGTCGGATTCTGCGGAGCTTTCACGACTTTTTCAAGTTTCGCTTTTGAAACCATGGCGTACTTTCAGCAAGGCCAATGGATCATGATGCTGGCGAATTTCATCTCCAACAATTTGCTTTGTCTGGGCGCGGCGCTCGCCGGGATGGCCGTTGCGCGCGCAGTGTAGGCTGGCAGAGTAATGACTTGTGTCGAGATCGAAACCGCACGGCTGGTTTTGAGGCCCGCCACTGAGTCCGACATTCCTGAACTGGTCCCATTAATCGGAGCTCGCGAAGTCGCAGCCACCACACTCCGCATCCCGCACCCATACGAGGAGCGGCATGCGCGAGAATATATAGCCAGCCCCACCAAGGAAAACGAACTTCGGCTGCTGATCAGGCTCCGCAAAGAGGGTCGCTTGTGCGGCGGCATCGGCCTACATCCCGATGACCACGATCAACGCGCAGAACTTGGTTATTGGATTGGTGTGCCGTTCTGGGGAAACGGTTACGCCACTGAGGCGGCAAAGGCGGTGGTGCGATATGGATTCGAACACTTCAAATTCAACCGCATCTATGCCGCCCATTTTCTAGGCAATGACGCCTCGGGAAAAGTTCTGCAAAAAGTCGGCATGCAATACGAAGGTCGGATGCGGCAAGCGCTTTGGAAATTGGACAGTTTCATCGACGTCGAACGATATGCGGTCCTTCGCGAAGACATGACTAGAAAGCGGGAGTAGAATGCCTAACGCCATGGCGGTACAAGTCACCATCTATTTGAACGAGGCCGACAAGTGGCAGGGCCGTCCCCTGCATATGTCGATCCTGAATTTTCTCCACGGAGAAAATGTATTCGTCGCGTGTACCCTACACGCGGTTGCCGGTTTCTTGGGACGTCAACGAGTGAAGACCAGCCACCTCGTAGATGCCGGAGGCAAGCTGCCGATCATTATCGTCTTCGTTGACACCGACGACCACGTTTCCCGTGTGCTCCCGAAGCTGAAAGAGATGGCCGCGCACCGCTTGATTGTCCGAGAAAATGTTGTATTGGAGCAAGGGAATCTAGATTAGACCGAAACAGGAACCGCTTTTACCGGCTCCATGGCAGGCACCGCGATCGGCACGATTGCGGTTAGAGTAGTTCCTTTGCCGTTGGAAGAAATCTGAAGCCGACCTCCAAGTTGTCGCATGCGTTCATCCATTCCTCGCAAGCCGACTCCGGTTGCAGGCGTCGAACCGGATTGCCCAATTTCTTCAGGCAGGCCCTTGCCTGCATCTTGAATTTCGAGCACCGCATTGTCTCCGTCCCTATGCAATCGCACTTGGGCCACCAGACTTTCGGAGTGCCGATGAACATTGGTTAAGGCTTCCTGAAGCAAGCGGAACAATGCTAATTCTATATCCCGCGGTAATCGCTGAAAATCCGCAGAGCACTCGAACTTGGTCTTGATCCCACTTCGCTCGGCAAATCCGTCGAGATACCAGGGGATCGCAGACTTCAATCCAAGCTCTTCGAGCATTGGCGGATACAGAAGATATGAGATCGTCCGCACTTCCCGAATGCAATCATCGGCTAGACCTATGCATCTCTCAATCGCAACCTGATCTTCGTCGGTTTCGCCTTTTGCGCCGGCCAAACTAAGCTTCATGGCTGTCAGGACCTGCCCAAGACTGTCGTGCAGGTCGCGGCCTATGCGCTTCCGTTCCTCGTCCTGAGTTCGCAATAGATGCAGTGATAGTGAGCGCAGCGACTTTTCAGACTGGATGACCCGCTGCTCCGCAAGTTTCCTCTCAAGAACCTCTTTCTTCAATTCCTGATTGGCTCGATCGAGCGCAACCTGTGCCTGCATCTTTTCCGTGATATCGCGAGTCACTTTACCGAAACCGACTAGATTTCCAGAATCGTCCCGTATTGCGGTAATGATCACGCTTGCCCAGAATCTCGAGCCATCCTTACGGAGCCGCCAGCCTTCGTCTTCGAACCGTCCTTCGCGCGCCGCAACCTCAAGTTCCATCTCCGGCTTTCGTGCGCGGATGTCCTCCTCTGGATAAAAATTCGAAAAGTTTTTCCCGATGATTTCGGATGCATCGTAACCCTTAATCCGTTTCGCTCCCCGGTTCCAACTGGTCACGTTACCCTTGGGATCCAGCAAGAACAGCGCATAGTCCTGCACCGCTTCCACGAATAGCCGGAACCGGTCTTCAATCTCTTTCCACCTCCAATTGTTTTCCGTCCCTGGGATGGATTCGGCAGTATTTGCTCCAGCTTTGTGAAGCTTCGGAATAGAGGAATCCTCCCCGCCGACAACTCCACCATGTTCCGAACACACTCTTAAGAACAATTCTGCTCCCGATGGATTGTGAAACACTTGAGACGGGTAGGCACAGTAGAGAAAGAATGGATTCCTTTCCAGCAATTGGTTCCAAAGCGTCTCCAGCTTAAGCGCTGCTTCGCTGTTTCCCTCCGCGCACCAAAGCGTCTCCAGCTTAAGCGCTGCTTCGCTGTTTCCCTCCGCGCATAAGACGGCAACCATCTCTCCAAAGGCGACTACCTTCGATTGGGCGTTTCTTGCAGCCGATGCGGCACGCTCGACCAACCGTCCCACAATATTCGTGAACCGCTGAGGATCGGGCATTCCTCCGACCATAACGCCAGAGAGAAGCTCAGCTCCGTCCAGCGAAATGTATCTTCCATCCGCCACCGCGTTCTCAAAATCCTGAACTTCGCGTTTTAGCTTTTCGGCAATTTTGTTGCGGTGCTCCAGCGTCGCAATTACGATAGCGGACTGCCCCGCCGATAACGCTTCACCCAAAACCTTTCCAGCTTCTCGAACTACCAGTGCACTGTCGGAGTAGAACTGGACGACGTGGGAATGTTTGTCGGGATGCAACGGAGGGTTAGTACCTTGAGACACGCTCAATACACACCTGCTACGTGGGAGGCTGAATAAGCAAGCAATGGGAATACGTCTAAGAAAGTATCAGATCATTTCAAGCGGACACATACCGCAAACACTGTAGTAAAGCCGTTGACATTCGTAGCAGTGAAACATGAGAAACTCTGTGACATCTACAAAGGTCGTGCTGGACTCGAGATATTTTTAATGACGCAAAAGCCATCACTTTTGATATTCGGTTTGGCTGGCTGTCTGCTCGCAGCCTTGGCCGCAGCAGCTCAGGAGCGGCCAATAGACGCCGCCACATCCAAGTTGACAGTCCGCGCGTTCAAAACGGGGTTATTCTCCGGGCTCGCTGATAATCATGAGATCGATGCTCCCATTAAAGAAGGCAGCATCGATGAGGCCGCCGCGCATGTGAAGTTTGCAGTCGAATCACAGCGCATGAAGGTCCTCGACCCGAAAATGAATCCGAGCCGCCGTCAGGAAGTCCAGCAAAGGATGCTCGGGCCCGAGGTGCTCGATTCTACCCAGTTCCCTCAAATCACTTTTGAGTCCACCAGTATCGAAAAGCTCAGCAACGGAGCGTCCGTAGTACATGGTCAGCTTTCGCTACATGGAACCACAAAGCCTGTCGAGGTGAAGGTGCGTAGTGAGAATGGGAGCTTCAAAGGAACCTGCACGCTGAAGCAGCGGGATTTCGGAATTTCTCCCATCAGCAGTGCTGGCGGAACAGTGAAGGTGAAAGACGAGCTACAGATCGAATTCGAAATCCACGTCGCAGGCACGGCTGTCGCGGGCCCGAAATAGTGTCGCGCTATTGAAAATGCCGCTTCGTTCAAAGAATTGCCACCCTGATAATCCGATGGAATTTACGACTCATTCACTAATTCATTTCTTGGTACTATTCATCCCCGGAACTCCTTCCACCTTCATACCTGAGTTGGAGGTGCCAAATGGCAAGCGCCGCAATTCCGAAAGAGCGGCAAATCCGCACGTATCGCAATCGTCGAACAACATGTTCGCCTGGAAAACCAGCACGATCTTGAGGGTGTTCTCGGAACCTTCGGCGAAAATGCGCGATACGACGATGAAGCTTGGGGCGACCACTACACCGGCCGCGATGGCGTCCGGGC
>QHZV01000329.1 GCA_003224785.1 Acidobacteriota bacterium | reverse complement strand
GCGAAACCACAATTGGGCCACATCTGTAGCAGCTTTGTCGAATACCTATAGAGCCGCCATTGCGGATTTCAGGGCGCACGCGGTTGACTCCGATTCTGCAGCCGCAGCCGTAAGGTGAGATCTGTTGAGTCTTAATGTTATGCTGCCTGTTTAGTTTCCGTATATGACTCAGAAAGCACGTGCGGTTAAGAGAGTTCTGGACGTCCTCGGGGCCTTGTTTCTTTTTCTGCTGTTTTCACCGCTGATTGTTCTCTGCGCGTTGCTCATCAAGCTGCAGGATGGAGGGCCTGCCCTGCATCGGCGTCGCGTCATCGGCCCGAAAGGCGAATTCGATGCATTTAAACTGCGTACCATGTGTCCTCAAGCCGACGTTATACTCGAGCGGGATCACCTCCTGCGTTCTGAGTTCGAAACAAATTCCAAATTGAAGAGAGATCCAAGGATTACACCCTTCGGAGCCTTGCTCAGAAAGCTGAGTCTCGATGAATTGCCCCAACTATGGAACGTATTGCGAGGCGAAATGAGCCTCGTAGGCCCGCGGATGATTACGCCCGCGGAACTGAAACGCTACGGCGAAGCCGGCTGGATCTTTCGCGTCACCAAACCAGGGCTAACCGGGTTTTGGCAAGTCGAGGGACGACAGGAAATTCCTTTTGAGCAGCGGGTGCAGATGGACCTCTATTATGTCCAAAATTGGTCTCTCGGAATGGACTGCAAGATTCTGCTGCGAACTCCTTTGGTTGTTGTTCGCGGAGTTGGAGCATATTAAATGGCAAACGTACTTGTAGCTGGCGGCGCTGGGTACATTGGTTCGGTGTGTTGCGAAGAACTGCTACGCACCGGCCATTCGGTAACCGTTGTGGACAACTTTTCGACAGGCTTTCGGGAAGCAATACCCCCCGGAGTCAACATTTACGAGGGCGACATTGCCGACACCGAGGCGATGCGTTTTTTGTTTTCGGAGACGGAATTCGATGCGGTTTTCCATTTCGCAGCCAAAGCTCTGGTAGCTGAATCGGTGTCAAACCCCGGCGTGTTTTTTCAGCAGAATGTCGCCGGTGGAATAAGTTTCCTTGAGGCGGTGCGTGCCGCGGGAATAACAAAATTAGTTTTTTCCTCTTCCGCAGCAGTCTATGGGGCGCCACAACGGGTCCCGATTGGAGAAGACGACGCGAAGAACCCCACCAACTCTTATGGTGAAACCAAGCTAATGCTGGAAAGAGCGCTTCAGTGGTACGCATCCGCTTATGGCTGGAGTGTTGTGGCGCTGCGCTATTTCAATGCTGCGGGCGCCACCGAGACTGCGGGAGAACGACACCAACCCGAATCGCATATCATTCCTCTCCTGTTTCAAGCTGCGGCTGGTGAGCGCGATTTCTTTACCTTGTATGGAGACGATTACGACACGCCCGACGGCACCTGTGTGCGCGACTATGTTCATGTCCGCGATATTGCGACAGCCCATCTCCTGGCACTGAATGGAATGAGGACGCCAGGATTGATCGCGTACAACATCGGCTATGGCCGTGGTTATTCCGTTCGCGAAGTGATAGGCGCTGTTGAGGAAATCGCCAGCGCCAAAGTCCCGCTTCGTGTGGGACCAAGACGCGCGGGAGATCCACCTGTACTCTGCGCCGATCCGACTAAACTCAAGCGGGACCTCGGCTGGGAACCCTTGCACGACGGGATCTCCACGATCATTGAGAGTGCATGGGCATGGAAGTCACGGCAGTCGAGATCGCCTGAGTCGCCGGAAAGCGAACGGTCCCAAGAGCATCCGATTTTTCAGCATTGAAATCGTGAATCAACGCCCATACGGACCAGGCTCAACCCGCTGGCTCCAATTGCGGTATAAATCAGAAACTGTCAGTATCAAGTCCCAGATGTGTTCGTTTAGACCAACTCTGGGGAAATTGCGCGGTGGGGTTCTTCTCATTTGAACATGAATCCAACAAATCAATGTCGGTCGTACTTTGATCTGCTCTCGCATACTATTCGGGCGCTCCCTTTCGAGCAAGTCAACAAGGTTGCGGAATTACTGTTTCTTGCCTACGAGCGGCAGAGCACAGTGTTCATTTTTGGAAACGGCGGCAGTGCAGCTCTGGCTTCCCATTTTGCTTGCGACCTTGGAAAAGGCACGGTCCACGAGGGCCATAACCGTTTCAAGGTAATGGCTTTGACCGACAATGTCCCGCTCATGACAGCCTGGGCCAATGACTCGCATTTCGAAAATATCTTTGCCGAACAACTCGCCAACTTTGCCCAAGGAAATGATGTGGCGTTTGCAATCAGTGCAAGCGGAAACTCGCCGAACGTTCTTAAGGCATTGACCTTCGCGAAAGAAGCGGGCCTGAGGACGATGGGATTGACTGGATTCTCAGGAGGGAGGATGCTCTCGCTGTGTGAGGCAGCTATTGTAGTTCCATGCGAGAACATGCAGGTAATAGAAGATATGCATGTGTGCGTTGCGCACTCCTTGTTCACGTGTGTTCGCGATAGGATTAGTGACGGAGCCCATGAGAGTCGCTCGCGACCGCTTCTGGTGAGGACGGCCGGGAAATGAACACACGCAAGCTCGAGTTCTGGATTTTGCTCGCAGACCTAGTCTGGATTGTCCTCGCTTTTCTATCGGCAGATCTGTTGCGGTATGGGCTTACCTGGTCGTGGGGCGAACGGCTTGCGATTCGCGCGCTTTTGCCGTTTGTTATTGCAACCTGCGGCTGTTGGGTGGCTCTCTCGTTGGTT
>QHZV01000317.1 GCA_003224785.1 Acidobacteriota bacterium | reverse complement strand
TAATCCGATGATTGTCATTACTCAGCTGCAGCCGATTACGATCCTCTTCACGCTCCCCGAAGACCAGCTACAGACGGTTGCGCAGCGCATGCAAAAAGGCACCCTGCCAGTGGATGCATATAGCCGGGACGATCAGACGAAGCTGACCACTGGAAAGCTGCTCACCATTGACAATCAGATTGATCAAACCACTGGCACGGGGAGGCTCAAGGCGGTTTTCGATAATCGCAATAACGAGCTTTGGCCGAACCAGTTTGTAAATGTGCACTTACTGCTGGAAACGAGGAAGAACGCCACAGTCATTCCCTCCGCGGCTTTACAACGTGGTCCGCAGGGCAATTATGTCTTTGTAGTCAAACAGGACAAGACCGTGGAAGTGCGGCCAGTCACGATTGCGACCACCGAAGGCAATCTGGTACAGGTTGCGAGCGGAGTCGTGCCGGATGAAATGATCGTTACCGACGGGCAGGACAAGTTGCAGGCAAACAGCCACGTCGAACCGCATCAGCAGGGGCCCAGCCAGTCGCCGGGAAATCAGAACGCGTCCACTCCTCCTCCGCAGAACCCTAATCCCGCAAACCCGAATCCGGGCAGACGCAATCATGGAGGCGGTCCTCGAACATCGGGCAATCAGAATTCCGGGACAGCTTCGCAATGAATCCGTCGCGTTTATTCATATTGCGACCGGTCGCCACTTCCCTGTTGATGATCGGCGTTCTTCTCGTCGGCATTGTTGCGTACCGGCAATTGCCAGTTTCAGCTCTCCCGGAAGTGGATTATCCAACGATTCAGGTGATGACGTTCTATCCGGGAGCTGATCCCATCGTCATGGCTTCTTCGGTGACGGCGCCTCTGGAGCGGCAGTTCGGGCAGGTTCCGGGGCTGAGCCAGATGACATCGAGCAGCTCGCTCGGCAGTTCGATCATTACGCTGCAATTCAATCTCGATCAAAATATTGATGTCGCTGAGCAGGAGGTGCAGGCGGCAATTAATTCTTCAGGAACTTACCTTCCCACGGATCTGCCGAATCCGCCGGTTTACAGCAAGGTGAATCCCGCGGATGCCCCGATTCTTACGCTTGCCCTTACCTCGGACACATTGCCACTATCAAAGATCGAAGATCTCGCCGATAGCGCGCTGGCGCAGAAAATTTCCCAGGTCACCGGAGTCGGGTTGGTTTCAATCAGCGGCGGACAAAAGCCAGCGGTGCGAATTCGAGCCAATCCAACCGCATTGGCATCGTATGGCCTCAGCCTGGAAGACGTTCGCTCGGCTCTCGCCGTAGCCAACGTGGACCAGGCGAAGGGAACGCTTGATGGTCCGCGGCAATCATTCACTATTAACGCCAATGATCAGCTGCTCTCAGGCGCACAATATGCTCCCGTCGTCATTGCCTACCGAAACGGCGCGCCGGTGCGGCTTGCGGATATCGCCAATATCCAGGACGACGTTGAAAACGTGCACCAGGCAGCTTGGGTCGGACAGTATGGAAAAGTCTCGCCGGCGGTCATCGTAAATATTCAACGGCAGCCGGGCGCAAACATCATCAGCGTAGTTGATCGGATTCAACAATTACTGCCTCGGCTACAGCTCGCGGCCGGAGTCAAAGTCTCAGTCCTGACCGACCGCACGGTGACGATTCGCGCCTCGGTAAAAGATGTTGAATTCGAGTTGATGCTAACCATCGCGCTGGTGGTGATGGTGATCTTTCTTTTTCTGAGAAATTTTCGGGCCACGCTCATTCCCAGTGTCGCTGTGCCACTTTCTCTGGTTGGCACATTCGGAGTGATGTACCTGCTGGGATACAGCCTGAACAATTTGACCTTGATGGCGCTCACCATCTCGACCGGATTCGTGGTGGACGATGCCATCGTGATGATCGAGAACATCAACCGCTATCTCGAAGCGGGAGATTCACCGCTGGATGCGGCGCTGAAGGGCGCTGGCCAGATCGGGTTCACCATCGTTTCGTTGACGATTTCCCTGATCGCTGTGCTGATCCCTCTGCTTTTCATGGGCGATATTGTTGGACGCCTTTTCCGTGAGTTCGCCGTCACACTGGCAGTAACGATTCTGGTTTCGGCGTTCGTCTCGCTGACGTTGACGCCGATGATGAGCGCCAAGCTGCTCAAATCGCATACTGAATCAGGCGAAAGCCGGTTCTACCGTTGGTCAGAAAATATTTACGAGCGAATCATTCACTACTACGGACGCACGCTGAAATGGGTGCTAGGGCACCAGACCGCGACTTTGCTGGTTACTGCTGCGACACTGGTGCTGACCCTCTTTCTCTACGTGATTGTGCCGAAGGGATTCTTCCCGGTACAGGACACCGGCGTAATCCTCGGTATCTCGGACGCACCGCAGAATATTTCGTTCGCAGCAATGT
>QHZV01000316.1:2824-3564 GCA_003224785.1 Acidobacteriota bacterium | reverse complement strand
CAGGTTGATCTGATTTAAGGCCTGAACCTGGGAACTGCGATAAGCAATCCAGGCATGCGCACCGAACATGATCAACACAAACATCAACACCTGGTCGGCGAATCCACCGATCACCAACCCCACCAGACTGTCGAAGGAACGCGGTACAAACCGTTCATGTACGACATCAAAGTTTGGAAAAATCGTCCAACGAACGATGCAGAAGCAGACGATGAAGGCTGCGGCGAGTCCCACATAACGAAGCCCGCCAATTAAGAAACGCTTTTTTGAGAAAGGCCATTTCAAAGTCGCGAAGTACAGTGGCGGGGTCAATATTGCGCTCGCCGCGCTTCGAACCGCCGGAACTATAAGAAAGGGAAACAAACTCGCATGCGGTTCGCTGCTCCAGCGAATCACGAAGTTCTGCGAGCCCATCAGTAAGGCAAAAAGTCCCCATCCTGCGAACGAGTAGCCATAAGCTACGGCGACATTGCGAACTCCAATTTTCGGGGACTGAGAAGACATATGCAGAGGTTCAAAACAGCGTTTTCACATTTTAGGCTTTGCTACACAAAAAACAGGAAGACACGCTGGCAATGAACCCGTCGAGGGCCGTTCAGTCGCGTGCTCTTTGCTCCTATCCCCAGAAAAGCAGGGCATCGGCGTACCCGCGAGATAGGTGAATACTTGTGACTCCGACGACAAACGGTTTTTGCCGCGCCCATCTCCGCGGACGATATGCTTCAACACTCTCATCGAGC
>QHZV01000316.1:0-2762 GCA_003224785.1 Acidobacteriota bacterium | reverse complement strand
GAAAACCAGAAAATGTGACTGAAATGATGAGTTTCGAGACAAGAACACGTCGGCGAGGGACGATCCCGTGCAAACACGGGTTTGCTGCTCGTAGTCGCTGTTGCAACAGGCGATAGCATATCGAATTGATTGAGTAAGTTACCCGGAATTCGCTATTAACCAGCGCACTTCAGCCGGTGATCACGATGTTCGGAGTTGTGCGTCCAACTGACAACTATTCCGGTATGAATAAGTCTGCGCCGGATTGCCTCCGGACCGGAGTCACGCAAAATTGAGGGGTCTAAATTGCAGGACGTAGGTGACCACGTAAAGCGATATCAGTTCGGGTCGTTCGATCTTGACCCGAGCGAAGGTGAACTGCGACGCCAGGGAAGTCGCGTCAAGCTCAACGATAAACCGTTTAGACTTCTTTGCGTATTGTTGGAACGCGCGGGGCGTCTAGTAACAAGGGAGGATTTGCGACAGAGGCTGTGGAGCGCTGATACTTACGTAGATTTCGACGCCAACCTTAATACGGCACTGAGCACGCTACGTCACACCCTTGGTGACTCGTCGGAGAGACCTCTCTTTATTGAGACAGTCCCTCGACAGGGGTACCGCTTTGTTGCCCCGGTCGCCACAATAGACCAGAAATCCGGGAACGCTGAACCCGAGATCGAGCCGAAATCCCAGAATGTTCCGGTAGATCCCTTAACACCGGACCGGCAATATGCGGGTATCCGCCTTCCATCCATCAGAATGTTCTTAGTGATATCCGCGTGCATTGCGCTCGCAGTCCTCGCGGGCTGGCTTGTTTTCAGGTCCCCGCTGCGGGCCCAAACCCATACCAAGCTGATGATTTTAGTGACTCCGTTCGAGAACCTGAGCGGGGATGCGAACCAGGAATATCTGAGCGATGGTCTCACAGAGGAAATGATTACCAGGTTGGGGCAGGTTTCTCCGTCGCGCTTGAGCGTGATGGCGCGCAGTACCGCGATGCAATACAAGCACACCCAGAAGTCGCTCGATCAGATTGGGCGTGAATGCAGGCCGGATTACATCCTCGAAGGTAGCCTGCGTCGCGAGGACAATCGGCTCCGCATTACGGTGCAACTGTTCAAGACCGCTGACCAGGGCAGCCTGTGGACACAAGCCTACGACCGTGATGCCAAGGACTTTCTGATTATTCAGCGGGAGGTCGCGGATCGAATCGCACACTCGCTTTCGCTGGAAGTGTTGCCGGAAGCGGCGAGTAGCGCCAAGCCTTCAGATTCTGTGAATACTGGCGCTTACGATGAATATTTAAAGGGCCTTTTTGAACTCAACAAAAGAACGCGGTCAGGATTGCGGCAGAGTATTGCCTCCTTCGAAATGGCAACACAGAAGGACCCGAATTTTGCCGCTGCATATGCCTCGCTCGCGGCTGCGTACAATGTTGGTGCAGGGTGGAACTTTTTCAGTCCAGCAGACTCGTATCCGAAGGCAAAACTGGCAGCCCAGAAGGCATTAAGCCTGGACGATAATTTGCCGGATGCGCATGCGGCTTACGCCGAAGTGCTACACGACTATGACTGGGACTGGAACGAGGCAGAACGTGAATATCAGCGGGCCTTGGAGTTGAATCCGAGTTCGGCGTCAGGGCACAAAGCATACGCGGAATATCTGACTCACGCGGGGCGCTACCCCGAAGCCCTGGCGGAGATTCGTCGTGCACAGTCTCTCGATCCGGGATCGCTGGTGATGAGCGCACTGGTTTGCTATGTGTACTACCATGCTCGCGAGTATGAAAAGGCGATTCGCGCCTGCGACCGGGTGATTGGGCTGGATGCCACATTCGTGCCCGCGCATTACTGGCGCGGCACAGCGGAGATTTTTGCCGGACGATACAACGATGCGGTTAACGATTTTCACGCGGCGACAGAACTATCGGACGACTCAAGCTACTTTCTGGCTTGGACCGGATTAGCCTATGCCCTGGAAGGCAAGAGAAGTGACGCTCAAAAAGCATTAGCGCAACTCGACTCCGATGCCAAAGAACAGTATGTTTCGCCTTATGGCGTGGCAAGCATTCGTCTTGCCTTAGGCGAACGTGACAGCGCGCTTGGCCTGCTCGAAAAGGCGTGCCAGGAACACGCCGCGGATTCCATCTTTCTCGCCACCGCGCAGGAATTCGATTCTCTTCATAATGAGCCGCGGTTTCGCCGCATGATCAGTACGATCGAATTTCCTCGATCAGCGACGCCATACGCCGCGACGCGCCGCTTTAAGTTTCAGTGACAGGCCAGACAATTTCTTCAAGATATCAAAGCCTTGCATCCATCTTTCTCCTGCGCGAGCTTTGAGCAGCCGAGCTCTGTTGTGCCACAATGCGATTCCGCAATTCAGAAGCGTGAGAATCGTGCGAACAACACCAGAGTCTCCCGATTACGGAAGCGACTGAGTGCTATCTCTCCAATAAATGGAATACCAACTCGTCTGCGGGAATCCTGTCGAGCGCCGAAAGCAATTCAGATCGATTCATTGAAATCTACATCCGCGTGCATTCGAAACGTCGCGCCAATTCAGAAACATTTGAGGTGACACAATCGGTTGCTTTTCAAGTGATTGGGCGGGCAGATGCTCTGTTGGACTGCAAGAAACGCCGATTCGGCTATGCCTGTCTGAGTCGGCGAATTCCGCAGGTTCTTCGGAGGAAACAATGAGTTCATACCGCCGTCAAAGTGTATTCGCCATCACCCTGATTATTTGCTTATCTGTTGCCGCTGTTGCGCAGCGGACAACTG
>QHZV01000315.1 GCA_003224785.1 Acidobacteriota bacterium | reverse complement strand
TCGCTCGACGCAAAACATTTTGCAGGCGGCGTCGGCGGTGGTCTCAAACAATATTCGCCGCAAAGGCAAAAATCTTTGGACGTCGCGCCAAGGTGGAACCAAGATCGGCTGCTACGAGGCTCCGGATGGCGAGAACGAAGCGCTGTTTGCAGCAGACTCGATCGCCCGCTACATTCGCGAGGCCAATGATCGAGGCGACGATCCGCGTGCGGCCGTGCTTTATCGCACCAACTCGCAGTCACGTCTTTTTGAAGAGGCGATGCGGCGGTATCAGCTCAAATACCACGTGGTCGGCGGCTTTTCTTTTTATGAGCGCGCCGAGATCAAAGACCTGATCTCGTATTTGAAGGTCATACACAATCCCGAAGATTCGGTTTCGCTATTGCGCGTAGTTAATACGCCGCCGCGTGGTATCGGCAAAACGACAATGGAAGTGGTCGAACGAGTTGCGCTCGAAACTGGGCTGTCGTTGTGGGGAGCGATTGGGGAGTGCAACCGACGCGCCCTGCTGCCGCAAAGGGCTATGGCTTCTCTGAAGTCGTTCGCGGATTTGATCGAAGACGCGCGGGCGATGGCGACTGGGACATATGTAGAGAGATTGCGTGATACGTCGGAAGGTGACGGGCGAGGACGCCCGTCGCCCCAAGAGACTGTGGGGGAACGGGCGTCCTCGCCCGTTCAGCACAGCAAAGACGACGCGACCGAATTCGATCCCGGAGCCTTTGATTTCGGCGGCGGAGAGCATATTCAGGCGCAAAGTTCCGCTCCGGAGTCGCAAGAAGACGCCGAAGATTTCGGCGATGACCTCGGCAAAGAAGAAGGCGCACCTGTTGAAGGCTTCCGTTCCCCTGGCGGTCCCGCCAATACCGCAGAGATCCTCAAGTTCCTGATTGATCGCACCGGATACATCAAGATCCTCGAAGCTGAGGATTCTCCTGACGCCTACTCCCGCATTGAAAACATTCGCGAACTCGTGAACGCGGCCATGGATTCAAAAGACCGTGGCGAGACGCTCGATCAGTTTCTCGATCATGCAGCGTTAGTCAGCGATGCGGATGCATATGATCAGCGGGCACAAATCACACTCATGACCCTGCATGCCGCGAAGGGCCTTGAGTTTCCGCTAGTATTTTTGTGCGGACTGGAAGAAGGATTGTTCCCCCATTCTCGGACGTTCTTAAATCCTGATGACATCGAGGAAGAGCGGCGCCTTTGCTACGTCGGCATGACCCGCGCCATGGACCAACTGGTGCTCACTCGCGCCGTCTATCGCAGGAGATATGGCACCGATATGCCGGAAGCCAGCGTGCCCTCCCGGTTTCTTGACGAAATTCCGGGCGAGTTGATGGAGGAGTTAGGGGCCGGCAGAGCCCGTGTGGGTCGGACATTCGTGTCCGACCGGAGGCCAGCAGCCAGAACGGCCCCGCAGCGCTATCCCAACCTGGCGCGGACAGGGATGTCCGAGCCACATGGCCAGCATTATGCCTACGAGGACGAAGACCAATCTGCAGCATGGACGCAGGCCCCGCCAGCGAAGCCCTCAGCCCCGAAATACAATTCCATCGACAACATAGCCGAGTTTTTCGCCTCTCGCGGAAAGAAGTTCTCAGTCCCCAAAGTGCCGGTCGAAGAGCCGAAGGGCCGCCGCGGGTTTCGTCCCGGACAGAAAGTGAAGCATCCTAAATACGGCGAAGGCACTGTGTATCAACGAGAAGGAGACGGCGAAGAGGCCAAGCTTACGGTACAATTCCCTCGCTTCGGATTGAAGAAATTGGTGGAGAAGTATGC
>QHZV01000314.1 GCA_003224785.1 Acidobacteriota bacterium | reverse complement strand
TAAGACTCGAAGACATAGCCGAGTGCGAAACCATCTTCACCACCCTCATGGGTGAAGACGTAGAAGCGCGCAGAAAATTCATCGAAGAAAACGCGCTAGATGTGAAGAACCTGGATATTTAAACGCTAGGCGATCAGGCATGGGAGCAGGCATGAAAGAGACCGGTACGTCAGAACCTGCCAAGCAATAAGATCAAGGCAAACTGCTGGTTAGTTTTTTCCAGATGCAAACGCCTGCCTCGCCGCCTCGATCGTCCGCTGCACATCTTCCTCGCTATGTGCGGCACTGAGGAACGCAGCTTCAAACTGCGAGGGCGGCAGGTAAATTCCGGCATCGAGCATCTTGCGGAAGAATCGTGCGAACGCGGCAATATATTCATCGCGCAGCCGCCATTGTTCTCGATCAAGAAAGGCAAGTCGCTGCAATACATCAAGGACGAGCGCGAGTTCGATAAAGTCATGGTTAAGCGCGCAGCGGAAGGCATGATCGTACGTTACGGCGAGGGCGCAGCCAAAGTCGAAGGCGCTGCTCTGACCAAGTTCATTAACGTGCTCAATGAATATCTCGGCTTTCACGACAAAGTGAACAAGCGACTGCGGGCAGAGCGCGTCACTGATCTTCTGCCCAAGCTCGATCTTTCAAAGCGCACCGATTTTGAAGGCGACAAAAAAACGCAGCCCAAGAAAATAGAGAAGCTGGAGCGGGACTTAAAGAAGTTGCAAAAAGAGCTTCAGTTCAAAGAAGTAGATGCCCGCTTCGACGAAGAACATAATTTGTGGGAAATGCGGTTCGTGAACTCACAGGGCGCAGAGCACCTCATCAACTGGGAATTGGCCTGTACTCCCGAATATCGCCAAATGCTCGCGAAATTCAAGCAGATCGAGCCGTACATGGAACCGCCATTCGTAATCGAAACGCTCGGCAAAGCGAGCGCAAGCGGTAATGGAGCTAGCGAAGACGAATCTGCAACAGTAGATGGAGAGGATTCAGGCAATGCGGGTGGAGAGACGGGTGTCCCCGCCCGTCCAGCAAAAGCCCAAGCTTCGAAGACAGGCAAGAAAGCCGTGAAAGAAGAAGTCGAGAAGGCCACCGCGCGCGAGTTATTCGACTACGTGAAGACCGAAGGCAGCAAAGGGTACGACATCAAGCGCTACAAAGGCCTGGGCGAGATGACCGCCCCACAGCTCTGGGAAACAACGATGGATCCCGAGCGCCGCACCCTGCTCTCGGTAAGACTCGAAGACATAGCCGAGTGCGAAACCATCTTCACCACCCTCATGGGTGAAGACGTAGAAGCGCGCAGAAAATTCATCGAAGAAAACGCGCTAGATGTGAAGAACCTGGATATTTAAACGCTAGGGAGACTCTGATTAAGCTCTCTGCTTTCCACAGTCGGTCAAGTTAGAGTGTCTGAGAAATGAAACAGAGGACACTGGCGATGATGACTGGCTTTGAGCAGTACACGAGGAAGACACGGCGAGCGATATTTCTGGAGGAGATGGAGCAGGTGGTGCCGTGGCGCGAGTTGTGCGGTGTGGTGGAACCACATTATCCCAAGCCTGGGAACGGTCGGCCACCCGTGGGAGTGGAGCGCATGCTGCGGATTTACTTTTTGCAGCAGTGGTTCAACCTGTCGGACCCGGCCGTCGAAGAGGCGCTGTACGATTCGGTGGTGATGCGGCAGTTCGTGGGCATTGATCTCGGCTGTGAGCCGGTGCCGGACGAGACCACGGTGTGCAAGTTCCGGCACTTGCTGGAGGAACACCGACTGGGGGAACAGATCCTGGGGCAAGTGAACCTGCACTTGCAAGCGCAAGGGGTGCGAATCACGACGGGCACGATTGTGGACGCGACCATCCTGCACGCCCCCACTTCCACCAAGAACCGGGAACAGCAGCGCGATCCGGAGATGCACCAGACCAGGAAGGGCAAGCAATGGTACTTCGGGATGAAGGCACACGTGGGAGTGGATAGCAAGACGAAGATCATCCACACGGCGGTGGTGACGGCGGCCAACGTAGCCGATTCGACGGTACTGCCCGATTTATTGCACGGCGAAGAAACGCGCGTGTGGGGCGATCAGGCTTATCGCGGACAGACCGCAGTGATCCGGGAGTGCGCGCCGCAGGCTCAGGACTGCACCCATCGCCGCTACCGCTTTAAAAATCGTATTGACGAAGTGGAGCGGGCGAAGAACCGCACCAAGTCGACGGTGCGCTCGAAGGTGGAGCACGTGTTTGCGGTGATGAAGCTGAAGTTCGGATTTGTGAAGGTGCGTTATCGCGGACTGAAGAAGAACGCTACCCAACTGTTCGCGGTGTGCGCGCTGGTGAACTTGTATCTGCTGCGGAAAAAACTGTTGCTTCTGGCACCAGCTTAGCCCGAGAGCGAAGGCGTCAGATCACGAGCGAGCCGCCGGAGGCGGGCGGAAGAGCAAAAAGCGATCCGAACGTTCGGATCGGCATGGCTGAACCCTTTCTA
>QHZV01000313.1 GCA_003224785.1 Acidobacteriota bacterium | reverse complement strand
TGCAACCGCTTTCACAAGCTGTTCTCCTCGAATCTTTTCCCGCAGAAAAACGGGGACAGGCAATGGCATTTTGGGCTCTGGGAATTGTAGTCGCGCCCATGCTGGGCCCCGTCTTGGGCGGCTGGCTTACCGATAATTACAGCTGGCGTTGGGTCTTCTATATCAATGTCCCCATCGGCGTGCTCGCTATTCTTCTTACGCAGGCCTTCATCTTCGATCCTCCATATCTCCGCCGGGAACGCACCGGTATCGACTATTGGGGAATTGGGCTGCTCGTCGTCGGCATGGGATCCCTGCAGATCATGCTCGATAAAGGTCAGGAGGAGGACTGGTTCGCGTCCCACTTCATCCTCGTCCTGGCAGTGCTTGCAGTCATTGGTCTTGGGGGACTGGTGATTCGCGAACTGCGGGCGGAACATCCAGTCATTGATCTCAGCGTATTTCGATACAGGTCTTATGCCGTCGGCACTTTCCTCATGACCACCGTAGGTTTTGTGCTCTATGGCAGCACCGTGCTCTACCCACTCATGATGCAGGAACTTCTCGGCTACACCGCCACCCATGCCGGCGTTACCAATTTCCCTCGCGGCCTGGCATCTTTCATATTCATGCCATTCTTAGGTCTTCTGGTGGGAAAAGTTGATGCCCGCAAATTGTTGGCGGCCGGACTCATGATCACAGCAGCAGCGATGTTCGAAGTTTCATTCTTCAGTCTGGACGTTGGCTTCTGGGATTTCGCGTTGCCATTAGTTTTGCAAGGTGCTGGACTAGGGCTGATTTTTGTTCCGCTCACAACTGTGTCCAACGACGCGATCCCGCGAGAACGCATGGGAAACGCGACCAGCATTTTCAACCTGATGCGCAACATTGGTGCCAGCGTCGGAATTTCCAGCGTTGCGACCCTCCAGTTCCGCCACATGCAGACCCACATCAACATTCTGGGACAGCACGTGACCGAAGCCAGCTTGCGCACCCAGCAAACACTGGGAGGCCTACGCCAGATGTTTGTCGCCAAAGGCGTGGACGCTGTCACCGCCGACCATCGTGCTCACGCCGCACTATGGGGAATGGTCCAACAACAGGCGTCTATGCTTTCTTATAACGACGTGTTTCGGTTCCTGGGATGGATGTTCCTGGTTATGCTGCCACTGCTTTTCCTGATGGAAAAACCCAGAGGCGGCAAGGGACCACCGATGGCGCATTGAAAAGGTTGATCAGGGTAGATGCTTAAGGATTGAGCTTTTAGCCTTTAGCTTCTTAGCGTTAGCTCTAAACTTGTAAACCTTTCTCGGGGCAGCGTCCCAGTGGATCGCTCGAAGCTCAAAGCTCGTGGTTCCAGGCCAAAAGCCAAAAGCTAAAAGCTGAGAGCTGATAGCTGACAGCCAAGAGCTTTTCTGATCTCCCGGATTCAAATTTTGAATGACCTACGACCACATGTAACATTGACAGTCCGCCGTCGGATCTCTAGCATCTAAGGAACTGATGAGTCTTTCCCGTCAAATGCGTTGCCAGTGTTGTTCTTGTTGTTGTACGTGTGTCCACGCTGGCGCGGGAAAGCTACTGACCTGAGAATTTAGCATTACCGGTTCAGAAACGCCCACCGCCAGTGCATCTGGCGGTGGGCTTTTGCATTTTTGGCGTAAAACATGTTCCCAATATTCCTAAAACTCGGTGGAAGACGTTGCCTGGTGGTCGGAGCCGGCAAGGTCGCAGAAGGCAAGATCCGCGGCCTCATCGAGGCTCGCGCATCCATTGAGGTGGTCGCTCCCGAGGCGGTTTGGCAACTGAAGAAATGGGCCTGGGAAGGCGTTATTGGCTGGAAGGCGCGCGTTTTCCAGCCCTCCGATCTGGATCAGGTCTCTCTTGTCATTGCCGCGACCTCCGTTCCCGAAGTGAATCGAGAGGTCTTTAAGCAAGCTCGGTTGCGAAACGTGCTCTGCAACGCAGTAGATGATCCTGAGAACTGCGACTTCTATTATCCAGCTGTCGTAAATCGTGGAGACCTCCAAATTGCAATCTCCACTGGCGGACGCAGTCCCGCGCTTGCCCAGCGTTTGAGGCAGGAACTGGAAGAGCAATTCGGCGCGGAGTACGAATCTTGGGTCGCTGAGCTCGGCAAAGCTCGTGAAGAATTGACTGCTCAAGTCCTCGATGTTGAAGCTCGTAAGAAACTCCTTCATGAAATAGCTAGCCGCGAGGCGTTTATCACTCGCAACTCGCCTCAACGAGGTGAAAACTGATGCCGACTGGCAAAGTCTTTCTCGTGGGCGCGGGACCAGGTGATCCCGAACTACTCACCTTGAAAGCTGCCAAAGTGCTTCGCTCGGCAGATGTTGTCCTCCATGACGAGTTGGTCAGCGAAGAAATTCTAAATCTGATTCCGGCCACAGCCGAAATCGTGAACGTAGGCAAGCGCTGCGGGAAGAAGAGCACCCCGCAAGATGAAACCAACAAATTGCTCGTCCAACATGCACTCATGGGACGAACCGTCGTGCGCCTCAAAGGTGGCGACCCATTCATCTTTGGGCGTGGCGGAGAAGAGCTCGAAGCTCTACGACATGCCGGCA
>QHZV01000312.1 GCA_003224785.1 Acidobacteriota bacterium | reverse complement strand
TCTTGCGGAACTTGTCATATCGCGAGGCCACGAGTTCTATGACGGGCAAGCTCTTGATCTCCGCAAAATGATGTTCCAGGGCGGTGGACAGGAGCTTGGACGCGCCATCAGGATCGGCGTGAGCACCGCCCTCCGGTTCGGCAATGATCGCGTCAACACAGCCCAGTTCTTTTAGATCGGAAGCGGTAATTCGCAGCGCCTCGGCGGCAAGTTCTTTTTTCGACGAATCGCGCCACATGATCGAGGCGCACCCTTCCGGCGAAATCACGGAGTAGATCGCGTTCTCCATCATCAGCACGCGGTCGGAAACTGCAATCGCCAGCGCGCCACCGCTGCCGCCTTCGCCGGTGATCGTCGTGATGATCGGAACTTGCAGACGCGCCATCTCGCGCAGGTTGAGCGCAATGGCTTCCGCTTGTCCGCGCTCTTCCGCACCAAGTCCAGGATTTGCGCCGGTAACATCCACAAACGTGAAAATCGGTCGCGAAAACTTTTCCGCAACCTTCATCGCACGCAACGCCTTGCGATAGCCCTCGGGATTCGGGAGCCCGAAATTGCGGTGGACTTTCTGCTTCATGTCCCGCCCCTTTTGCGTTCCCAGGACCAGGACCTCTTCACCATGAAATCGCGCCATGCCGCAAATCATCGCTGGATCATCGGCGTAACGACGGTCGCCGTGAATCTCGCTGAAGTCGGTGAAGATTTTTTCTACGTAGTCGAGAAAATAGGGACGCTGCGGATGCCGCGCCAGTTCGGTCTTGATCCATGCTTCCCGGTGTGACATATCGCGCCGCAAAGCCTCAACCCGCACCCGCAATTCGTCAATCTCATGGCGGATTTCATCACTCTGTCCGTCGAGCGCTTCGAGCTTCCCAATCTGCTGCTCAATTCGTTCGAGTTCCTGCGGAGCGGTGGCACTGCCGCTTCCATTGCGCGCGGCTCGGCGCGTCTCGAACATTGAAAGTAACAGCTGAGCGCCGGTGAGCACCACGCTGATGTCGGCTGTCTTCATTTGATGTGGTTTCGCCGTGGCTATGCCGCTCCTAATCGGGTCATCTGGTGATCTGAAACAAAGCTTTTAACGGCATAGTTCGCAAAAGTCGCAAAGCAATCCGGGCGGAATTCAGATCATCCGGTGACCGGATCGCCAGATCACCCGATCTAGTCAATCACTCGCACCGCACCGCGTCCGCAGAGTTCTTCCACGCGGCCGATGAAGCTACGGTCTGGCAGCACATTATAGCCTTCCGCCTCCATTACCACCATGAAATCTCCCTCGCGTTCGACGTCAAATAACACTTTGGCGTCGCCCTTGCGTTGAGAGAAAAGGAGATGCAACTCATCCACGGTATTCTCGGACGCCTTCTCCAGCGGAACCCGAATGCGCAACGACTTTGGTAAAGGGACCTTCACGTCTTCGAGCGAAATGATGTCGTTGGCCGTCAGTTTTGGATTTGCGCCCTCTTCAATGCGCACGCCGCCGCGGACGAGCACTGGAACTTCCATTTTCACTTTGTCGTGAAGTTTTTTGAAAGCATCTGGAAACACGAGCATTTCGATTGAGCCAGAAAGGTCTTCCAGCGCAGCCTGCGCATAGAAATCGCCTCTCTTCGATTTCAGTACGCGAAGATTTGTGATGATACCTGCTGTTGTTAAGTTCTCGTCCTTGCCAGTGGAGGACTTCATTGCAGCCAGTTCCGCGGTCGAGAGCGCGCGCAAGTCTTCCAGTTTCTCGCGATATCTCTCCAGCGGATGTCCAGTGATGAAGAAGCCGAGAATCTCTTTTTCGTTCGAAAGCCGTGTGTGCTCATCCCAATCGGGCGTCTCAGGCAGCCGAGACTCCTGTGGATGTTCCGCATCCTGCTGAAACACACCGAACAGACCATGCTGCCCGGATTCCGCATCGCGTTGCGTTTTCTGCGCGTGGTCCATGGCCCGATCAAGCACCGCCATAAGCTGAGCGCGTCGTCCAAGAGAATCCATCGCGCCGCTTTTAATGAGGGATTCGAGCACCCGCTTGTTCAGCAGCCGGAGATCAACTTTTTCGCAGAACTCGTAAATGGATTTGAATCGGCCGAGTTCCTTGCGGGCGGCAACAATGGATTCAATCGCATTGTGTCCAACGTTCTTTACCGCTGCTAAACCAAAACGAATCGCGGCGCCATGCGGTGTAAAGTTGGCATCGCTCACGTTAATGTCGGGTGGCTCGACTGCAATGCCCATCTCTCGGCATTCGTTGATGTATTTGACCACGTCATCGGTGTTACCGGTGACCGAGGTCAGCAGTGCCGCCATGAACTCCACCGGATAATGGGTTTTCAAATACGCGGTGTGATAGGCCAGCAGCGCATAAGCCGCCGAGTGCGACTTATTGAATCCGTAACCGGCAAACTGCGCCATCAGATCAAATATCTTCTCAATCTTTTTC
>QHZV01000321.1 GCA_003224785.1 Acidobacteriota bacterium | reverse complement strand
GATCAATACAGGTGACGAGTATTGGATTTCTGGCCCACGTCGAGACGGTACGGATCGCTTGTATCTCAGCAATATTCCGGTGGAAATCGACGAAGACGTTCGGGAAGAATACTGGACAACAATTCGCAAGAAGCCAGAGTTTAAGCAGCGCCGCATCACGCGAGCTTGAACCCGCACTGTAGGTTCATTGACCCTCCCTTTCCCCTATGTTAGTTTCTGAAACGGAAGGGATTACCTTGCAGGCGACAGTTCCTGCCGGGCTGGACCGCAAAGAAGCCGAAGTTTACCAGCGGCTCGATCCAGCGCGGCTCCCAAAACATATTGCCATCATCATGGACGGCAACGGCCGCTGGGCCCGTAAGCGCCATTTGCCGCGCGTGGCCGGACATCGCGCCGGTGTGACCTCAGTCCGTTACGTGGTTGAAACCGCTTCGCAAATTGGAATCCCGTCGCTCACTCTGTACGCCTTCTCCGAAGAGAACTGGAAGCGCCGCCCGAAAACCGAAGTAGCTTTCCTGATGAGCTTGCTCTCGCGCTATTTGAAGCAGGAAGTCCCAACCCTCCACAAAAACAACGTCCGTCTGCAATACATTGGACGCCTGCATGAGCTTCCGGATTTCGTCCAGGAAAAAATGGAATGGGCACGTGAGGAGACATCGCGCAACACCGGCATGGTTTTGACGCTTGCGCTGAATTACAGCGCCCGCTCCGAGTTGGCGGACGCATTCCAGTCCATACTGAAAGCTGCTGTCAATAACGGCGGCATTCAGCATCTGACCATCGACGAAGCGACGATCTCGAAGCATCTCTATACAAGCCATCTTCCCGATCCCGATCTCGTGATTCGTACCAGCGGCGAAATGCGCCTGAGCAATTTTCTTCTCTGGCAACTGGCTTACGCGGAAATCTACGTCACACCAACGTTGTGGCCAGAGTTCCGAGGGCTCCATTTGCTCGAAGGTATCGCGGAGTATCAGACGCGCGAACGCCGCTATGGCGGATTGAGCGAATCCCAGTCTTCACGCGGCCTGCGGAGCTGATCTCGATTGGAACTACTCAAGCGAGTTGCCACCGCCGTAGTACTCATCCCTCTTGTCCTGCTTTTGATTTTGCGCGCGCCGGTACCGGTGCTGGCGTTTGTGGCAGGAGTGGTAGCATTGCTCGCAATCAGGGAATTGCTACAGCTTTCAGAGGCATACGGCAGCAAGCCACTGCACATTCCGACATACATCTTTTGCGGATTGTTCTTCTTCGTGATTGCGTTCCATCCCGGAGCAACCGACCTGCTCTCGACCAGCAGCTTTACGTATTTTGGCATGGCGTTCGCAGTTCTCGCGCCGTTCATATTTCTCGTGATCGGAATGTACCGTAGCGACCTGCCTTCTGCGTTTCCGGCGGCGCGGGTTTCGGTTTTTGCTTTTCTGTACGTTGCACTGCCCATGGCGTCTTTGCTACAGCTGCGAGAGCAATGGCAAGGCAGCTTCTTCCTTCTTTATTTGCTTCTGCTGGTTTGGGCTGGAGACATTTTTGCCTACTTCATAGGCAAGCCATTCGGCCGGCATCGCATGTCGCCGCGAGTCAGCCCTAATAAAACCTGGGAGGGGGCCATCGCGTCGGTGATCGCGAGTGTTGCTGTCGGCATCCTGATGTTCCACCACGCGCAACCGATCAGTAGCGCGCTCATGCAAGCTCACCTGATCGAGCGCGAGAATGGCATCTTCGGACAGACATCTTTGATTTCCGTCATCGTGCTTTCGATTGTTCTAAACATCGCCGCACAACTAGGAGATCTGGTTGAATCGCTCATAAAACGAGGCGCTGGCGTAAAAGACTCAGGCGCCATCCTGCCGGGACACGGAGGAATGCTCGACCGCGTTGATGCCCTCCTGTTTGCCGCGCCTGTTCTGTGGTGCTTCGCGGCTTGGCATGTGATGACGCAATGAGGAACCACGGGTCCTTGAATTTCGTATTAGAGATCAGCATATGTTCGCAGGCGTAAGCATCATTTCATCGCTGTGGATGGTCTTCGCAATCGTCTGGATCATTGGCTGGCTTCGGACGAAACCAACCCAGGAACGGCAACCGTTACAGCAGCGTCTCCTGTATGGCATTCCGGTCCTCATCGGATCCTATCTGATGCTCAGCGATCGGGTTTCTCTGGGATGGTGGACGTCGCGTACGCTTCCGAGAACGGCTGCAATTCAGGCCACCGCCATTCTTTTAACAGCAGCCGGGATCGCGCTGGCGATCTGGGCGAGGTTTTACATCGGCCAGAATTGGAGCGGCACTGTCACCATCAAAGTTGGGCACACGCTGATCCGGACTGGGCCGTACAGGTGGGTGCGCCATCCGATCTATTCAGGAATTCTGCTGGCGATGATTGGAACCGCGCTGGCGCGCGGAAAACCTATTAGTGTTCTTGCCATTGTTCTGTTCTGGTTCGGATTCTGGTTCAAGAGCCGGCTTGAAGAACAGTTCATGCGAAAAACTTTCGGCCAGGAATATGACGAATATGCGAGATCAACCGGCGCGCTGGTTCCGAAGCTGTAGGCGCGATCGCTGAAAAATCAGACGGTCATGTTTCTTGCCGTCTCGAACGCCACTCTCTGCTTCGAACGATAGGCCAAATTCGCCATGTGCGCGGCCACCGCCGTCCGATATCCGAGTTCAACCGACGCGTTCGGCGTTTTACGGCTGCGGATACAGTCGATCCAATTCGCCATATGATTTTGGTCGGGAGTATTAGAAGTAAAGGGAGATCCATTCGAACGATTTACTGGCTCGGGGAAATGGCGGGTTAACTCGTCAGATTTTCCAGTGACCATATCGGTCGCACCAGCCACATGTTCCACCGTCCCTTCGCTTCCAAGAAAGCGCTCGCCCAGTCCATAACGGCTGTTGCTGAAAGTGGATTGCCATGTAAGGACAACATCGCCGGGGAAGTCTAATGTGACCGCAATCGTGTCCGGCACCTCACGGCCATCTTTTTCGGAGAACACACCGCCGGACATGTATGCCGAGGTCGGCACCGGTAAATTCAGCGCAGACATTATCCATGCAATCTGGTGCACCATGTTTTCGGTAACGTTGCCGCCTGAAAATTCCCAAAACAAACGCCAGTTCATGAATTTGTATCCATCGAACGGACGATCCGGCCGGCCATCCAGAAACGCTTTCCAGTTCACATTCTCCGCTACGCAGTCCGCAGGTACCGCCCGCACCCACTGCCCTTTCCCACGCGGAGTATTGCGGCTCATCCACGACTCCACCTGAGTGATCTTTCCAAGCAGACCATTCGCAATCCAGCTTCGTGTGTCGGCTAATGCTCCTGAGCTTTCGTGTTGAAGCCCAATTTGAATCACGCGGTCTGACTGCTTTGCGGCACCGAGGCACTGCTCCGCTTCAGGAATTGACCACGTCATGGTTTTTTCGCAGTACAGGTCTTTGCCGGCTGCAATCGTGTCCAGAAAATGCCGCGCGTGAAGATGCAATGGGCTGGCGACAATCACGCCGTCGAGATCCGAGTCGAGCAACTGCCGATGATCTCTGAATTTACGTACGCCAGGAACCAAGCGCTCGGCTTCCTCAAGCCGGCGTGAGTAGATGTCTGCCACCGCCACCAGTTCGGCGCTTTTTACTGCAAGCAACTGTTTGAGCAGATCCTGGCCACGAGCGCCTACACCGATCATTCCGACCCGCACACGGTCGTTCGCGCCCAAAACCCGGGCTGAGGCAGATGCCAGAAATGCCGCGCCAGCAGCTGTTTTCTTGATGAAGTCCCGCCTGGTGTTGTTCGACATAGTTGCTCCCGTGGACTGTGCTGGAACTTAAAAATTAAACCACTAAGGACACAAAGGAGCACGAAGGAAAAACTCTCGCGCCGCAAAACCCACGTGTTACTTTGTGTCCTTGGTGGTTATCTTTTTGGCTTTTCGGCTACTTATAGCGCCTTCGCCTTCTGCAACGCTTCCTTCATACCCGCCCAACTCTCTCTCGTGGATGCCTCCGGAGTTCCCGCGCCCCGCCAATGAGTTTCAAGACTGACCGCAAAGTGATAGCTATCGCTCTTCAGCGCTTTGAACTGTCTGACCCAGTCCACAACACCTTTTCCAACAGGGGCCCAGTCATACTTGTCTCCGCTCTTGACGGCATTCTTGCAATGGCAGTGCCCAATTCTGTTTTTTGGCAGCAGATTGTAGCCGTCAGGATATGGCGTCTCGCCCAAAGTTGCCGCGTTCCCCGGATCCCAATTCAACATGAACGCGGGATGCTGCACGGCCATCAAAACTTCTGCCCAGCTTCGTTCTCCAGCACCAGCAGGAGTCCATCCTTCGCTGCCCTATCTGCCGCCTTGCGCAATTGCTCATTGATCTCCGCACGATGCGGTTTAGGATCATCAAGCCGCCAGAAATCGAAGCAGCGCACGCGGTCGGTTCCGAAGGTTTTTGCCAGCTCAATGCTTTTCTCCAGGATTTCGTCCTGCTGATCAAATCCGAAGTGCGCATTGAACTGGTCCTGCTTCGGACTGAACTTGGACTTCGGCACTCCAGGCCAATCAACTTTGAACAATGGGCTGGCAATGTCGGTGACCCGCAGGCCGTACTTCTTCAGCAGTCGTTTAGATTCCGAAATTTCATGTGCATCGAGATCGAGCACGTTCTTGTTCCACATGCCGCGTAGCTCGATCCACTTCATCCCAAATTCTGCCGCCACTCCGCAGGCGCGATCGAAATCCTGGCTGATTTCGTCGTTGATGACACCAATGCGGAAGGGAGAGTGGGTAAGATCGGTTGCGCGCGAGAGTTGTGGAAAGGCGCTAGCGATAGCAGTCGTTCCGATCGTGCTAAGGAAAGCTCGTCGCGAGAGTGGACACATAACCGAGCCACGAAATCTTACCACTCGGGAGGGATCGTGTGATCGGACAGAACGCGAATAGTCCCGCGCACACCCAGCAGGCCTGCTTTGGCGAAGAAGCTAAGAGCTACAAGCTAAGAGCTAGGAGCTGTTCTCCTGTACCATATTTACATCCATGAAAAGCATTGCGATTTTGGGATCGACCGGAAGCATCGGCCGCAGCACTCTCAGTGTGGTCGAATCGTTTCCCGACCGCTTCCAAGTGGTCTCGCTCGCCGCCGGGCGCAACGTTGACCTTGCATTTGAGCAGGCTAAACGCTGGCGTCCGCGTGTGCTTTCTGTCGCACTGGAATCTCAAGCCGAAAATCTGAAACACCGGTTGAAATCAGCCGGAATCACCGGAATAGAAGTTGTGCACGGCGCAGGCGGAACGGTCACAGTCGCTACTCATCCCGAAAGCGATTTCGTGGTCAGCGCGATCGTAGGCGTTGCGGGGCTGGAAGCCACTTACGAAGCCGTCAAAGCGGGTGCCTTGTAGCTGCCGGAGAACTCATCACTGCCGAAGCCCGCCGGCAAGGCAAGCCGCTGCTTCCAATTGATAGCGAGCATAATGCCGTCCATCAATGCCTGCGCGGTGGCCGGATGGATGAAGTCCGCCGTATCTGGCTCACCGCTTCGGGCGGACCGTTTCTGAATACTCCTGTATCCAAATTTGCCGATATCACTGTTGCCCAAGCGCTGAATCATCCCACATGGAAAATGGGCAACCGCATCACCATTGATTCGGCGACGCTGATGAACAAAGGCTTCGAGGTCATCGAGGCCTGCCGATTGTTCAACTTGCCGCCCGCGCAGATCAGCGTGATCGTACATCCTCAATCCACAATCCATTCGCTCGTCGAATTTGTGGATGGCAGCATTCTTGCTCAACTTTCAGTCACAGACATGCGCTTGCCGATCCTATATGCCCTGACCTATCCCGATCGCATTCCCTCGGACTTGAACTTTAGTCTCAGTGACTTAAGGCACCTCGATTTCAGCCCTCCGGACATGGAAAAATTTCCTTGTCTGCAGCTGGCTT
>QHZV01000320.1:7604-7801 GCA_003224785.1 Acidobacteriota bacterium | reverse complement strand
AATGACAAACGGTCGCCATTTTCTGCACTGTAGAGCAGCTTGCGTCCAGCCGCCGATTGCTGCCCTTTGCGTGCGGGAGTTGCCGTGAGCGGCTGCGGCGGGCCGATAATACGCTCGCCGCCCGGGTCAAGCGGCAGCGCCCAGAAATTCATGTCACCGCGTGTTCGGGAATACGCCAATTTTCCTGCTGCATATGA
>QHZV01000320.1:0-7580 GCA_003224785.1 Acidobacteriota bacterium | reverse complement strand
CGTTTCGCTTTGCATCCCGCTGAATACGATCCAGTCACCTGGTGTCCATGCGTCCAGTGATTCGTTATTGAAGCCCTGGTTGCGAAGCTCAGCCACAATTCCAGTCTTGCGTGGCGTGCCTCCTTGTAGAGGGACAATCCACCACTCCGCCGCGGGTTCAGATGGGTTCTGGGCGGTGACCATAATCCGCGAACCGTCGGGCGACCAGACTGGAGAATACGAGTTCGAGGCCGCTGGCAAAATCGGTGTTGACGTACCTCCGTCGATGTTCCGCCGGTAAAGGCCGGAGCCTTTACCGTACAGCAGGGCCTTGCCATCAGGCGAGACCCTGGCAACCCATCCCCCTCCGACAACTAGCTCGCTCACTCCGCCGGAAACAGGCACGCGATAAACACCGCGGGGAGTTCGTGAAGACGTGTAATAGATAGTCAGGCCGTCCGAGCTGAAGTCTGGGTCATAGTTTTGCGCTGCATCACTGGTCAATTGCGTTGGCGGTGTTGCGCCATCCAGCCGCATTATCCAGATCTGCGGATTCGCATGATTATCTGGAGCTGCAGCGAAGGCGAGTGTCGCGCCGTCGCGGGAAAGGACCGGCGAACTCGCCATTCCCACAATGCCGGTCACCTGACGCTCGTCGCTTACGTGTGGATGCGCGGAGCAGCAGGTCAGAAAGCACGTCGCTAGCGCGATCACCCATCTCGGCTCGGTCATGGCAGCGAATTTTAGCATTACCTATGTTGCCTGTTATCGGCGCGTCGGTTTAGAGGAAGCGATTCGCGCTTACTCCTTGATCATGGGGAAGCCGGAAGTTCACAGTCGCCGCAAGGCCCATTAGCGGCCAAGCGCGCCAATTTGTTCAGAGACTTAGAACTCGTTAGGTGAGGATGGTCGCGTGACATGGTATGGTTTTATGGTCTAACTGATCATGACGGCAACCCGCACAATGCGCCCGCAAACCGCGTCCGCCGAGATGCCGCCGGTCCCTCTCACCATCGAGGGCTACAGCGTGTTGCATCAGATGTTTCGCTTTCGTTGGTCGGCATGGCGGCCGTTGCGTCCGGCACATAAGGCGGAGGTCGCGGGAGAAGCCGCCGAGGTCCTGAATCAGTGGGAACAAAGTAGCTCCGGACAATCAGCATTGTTTTCGTTGCTCGGGCACAAAGGCGACCTGATGTTTGTGCATTTCCGCGAGTCATTCGACGAATTAAATCGCGCGGAAATGCAGCTCGCGAACATGCGTTTGAGTGATTACCTCGAGCCGGCTACATCGTATGTCTCTGTGATCGAACTTGGGCTCTACGAGTCGAGCCTGAAGACCTATCGCGAGCTGACCGAACAAGGCCTTGAACCGCACACCGATGAATGGAAGAAGGCAATCAGCGAAACTCTGGCTCGGCAGCGCGAAGCCATGCATCCACGACTTTTCCCTGAAATTCCGAAGGCGCGATACGTAAGTTTCTATCCCATGGACCGGCGCCGAGGTGAAGATAAGAACTGGTACACGCTGCCGATTGAAGAGCGCGCCCGCCAGATGAATGAACATGGGCTCGTGGGCCGTCGGTATGCCGGAGAGGTCAAGCAGATCATCACCGGCTCGATCGGCTTCGACGATTGGGAGTGGGGCGTCGATTTGTTCGCCGACGATCCACTGGTGTTCAAGAAGTTGATTTACGAGATGCGCTTCGACGAAGTCAGCGCTGTGTATGCACAATTCGGGCATTTCTATGTCGGCGTGCGCTGCTCATGGTGCAGTCTCGGCAAGCTTCTGAACGGCGAAGTGCCGGAGTAGCATGGGACTGGCCGGAATCATTCTTGCCGCAGGCGAATCCACGCGCATGGGTCGCGATAAAGCGCTTCTGCCCTGGCCGCCAAACCTACCCCCGAATACTCCGTCCGGCGGCACATTGCTTTCTGCAGCAATCAAGGCGCTCTCGGACTACTGCGATCTCGTCATCATTGTTGCGGGCAAGAACGAAACCGCGCTTCGCCCCGTGATCTACGGTTGTGGCGCATTTCTGGCGCTGAATCCGAACCCAGAGCTTGGACAATTCAGTTCACTTCAAGTCGGTCTGCGTGAGGTTCTGAACCAGGGACGCGACGCTGCGATGGTGACGCTGGTAGATCGTCCTCCGCCGCAATCCACGAGCTTGCAGGCTTTAACTTCCGCCTTTGCCAATCGTAATCACGATGTTTGGTCGGTGGTACCCGAGTACCAGGGAAAGCACGGTCATCCCATTCTGATTGGACGGGAAATGATCGAAGCGTTTCTGAAGGCGCCTGCCACCAGCGTAGCCCGCGACATCGAACACGCCAATCAGCAGCGCATTCTGTACGTTCCGGTTAGCGATTCTCAGGTCACCGCAAACATTGACACGCCGGAACAGTACGCTTCGATACAATCAGATTCAGGCGCTGGGCTGTAGTTTTCTGCTTCGCGTTTTGGCTTGAATTGTCTCCCAGGCTGGCAGTCTTTGATTGTGATGGCACGCTCTGGTCTGGAGACGCCGGCGAAGGCTTTTTCGATTGGGAATTGAAGCGCGGCGTGGTGCCCGATGAAGTCGTGCGCTGGGCCCGCGCCCGTTACGCCGATTATCGCGAGGGCAAAGTCAGCGAAGACGATATGTGCGGCGAGATGGTGACCATTCATCAAGGACTAAAAGAGGCAGATGTACTTGCACTGGCTCGAACATTCTTCGAGGAACACTTTGTTGCCCGAATCTTTCCCGAGATGAAGGAGCTGGTTCTACGCCTGCAGAAAGCGGGTTGCGATGTCTGGGCGGTCTCCTCGACGAATGAATGGGTCATTCGCGAGGCAATGGTTCATATTGGCATTCCAGCGCGAAAGATCCTTGCCGCTGCGGTTGCAATCAAGAATGGTGTGATCACGAATCAGCTAACTCGGCTTCCCTCCGGCGCCGGAAAGCCTAAAGCGATCCTTGCGGAGATCGGCGAAGTGCCCGATGTTGCATTTGGCAATTCTCGGTGGGACGCCGCAATGCTGACGCTATCGCGATTTGCGGTTGCTGTGAACCCGAACCCCGACCTCGAAAAGATGGCTCAGGAAAAATCGTGGACAATCTACTGGCCAGATGGGATGCGGCCACAGAAGTGACACACTGCTCTTTCACGCATAGCCAGAGGTGACGGTACTCTCAAGGCTCTTGAGCAGCTTGCTGAGAGCATCCATCGCCAGCGCGGCCGCATGAGACGAGGCTTCGGGGAGTTCGCCGAGCATCTCCATCAGTTCGCCCCGAGTTAGAGCATTCGCCTGCGCAATCGTCTTTCCTTTCGCCAACTCTGAGACGGCAGATCCGCAGGCGATTGCGGGCACGCAACCTTGCGAGAGGAATTTGATTCCCGAAATTCGGCCATCCACAATTATTGCGCTCAGCCGGAGCACATCTCCACAGACCGGATTCTCGACTTGCACCGATGCATCGGGATGATCGAGCAGACCTGAATTGCGGGGGTGCTCAAAATGATCGAGGACCTGGGGCGAGTACACTTCGATAGTTTATCTGCTCCAGCAAATATCACGAGCTTCGCTCAATCGGTCAGAGGGGGGCTGCCCCCCTGCTTGCGAGTTTCGTTTGTAATATTGTTCTCGTGCTCTCTCCATACGCCCCTCGCCGCATCGTTTCGCTTCAGCCCAGCGCTACGGCAATCCTGCGCGATCTCGGCCGACTCAGCAGTGTTGTCGCGTGCACAAAATACTGCGTCGATGTTTGTCCGGAGGTTTTGCAGAGTAACATCGCAATCATTGCAGATTCGTGGACGGCTCAGAGCTCGCAAATCACTGACGCACACCCCGATCTGGTCATTGCGGCGGTTCCCTATCAGGAAAAAGCAGTTGGTGAGATCCTAAAATCCGGATCTCGATTTCTAGGGCTTGCACCCAAGTCGCTGGCGGACATCTACGGCGACATAGCAGCAATCGCAGGAATTATGAATGCCCGCGATGCCGGCGAACGTGTCATTTCCAAAATGCAAGACGAGATCGAATCCGTTCGCCGCCAAACTGAAAACTTCCCGAAGCCGCTTGTTTTCTGCGAAGAGTGGGGCAAGCCGCTGATCGCTTCGCAGCATTGGGTGGCCGAACTGGTACACGCCGTTGGGGGAGAATTCATCGGAACGCCGGGCGCGCAAATTTCCGCCGAGGAAGTCGCATCGGAATCGCCGGATGTGTTAATTGCAGCCTGGTGCGGCGCCGGCGACCGTGTCCCGCTGGAAAAGATCGTCCAAACGCGCGCTTGGGAAAAGATTCCTGCCGCAAAAAATCACCGCGTCTTTTGCATTCGCGACGAATACCTGAATACTCCTGCGCCCACTCTGGTGAAGGGACTTCATGCTCTAGCCGCTGCCATTCATCCAGAGTGTTTTCCACACGCAGAGGGATTACGATGTATCGAACAAATTCAGTAGTTGAGAAATTTTGTGCTTGAGTGATTGAAGAACCCAGCGGTTCAAATTACGCAATTGCAAATTACCGATTGCAAAATCCTATGAAGCGCGTCGTCGCGGCTCTTATCTGGAAAGATGGCAAGCTCCTTATTTGCCAGCGCACCCGGCATCAGGTGATGCCGTTGAAATGGGAATTCCCCGGTGGAAAAATCGAGGAAGGCGAGCAACCCAGGGACGCGATGCGCCGTGAACTAGACGAAGAATTGGGTATTCAAGCCAATGTGGGAGACGAGGTCACGCGCTTCCGCCACGAATATCCAAACGGCAACGCCGTCGAGTTGCGTTTCTATGACGTGCAAGGTTATTCCGGAGACATGGAGAACAAGATTTTTCGTGCGATCCGCTGGGTTCAGCCTGCTGACCTGCCGTCGTACGATTTTCTTGAGGCAGACTTGGAATTGGTGAAAGATCTCGCAAACGGCAAGCTGGCGCCCTGACTACTGCTTGTCATCCGGAAGAGGCAGTTTCGGCTCGCTTTCCATCGGCGTTCTGCGCCGCAACGTCGGACGCGTCACATTCTCAATCCCGCTGCGACGGTTCTCAATTCGGTTGAGCTGCGCCTTGACTTCCTGAAACTCTGAAGTGTCAACCGTGTACTCGCTCCGTGCCGGCAGGAGGGTGTTGATCTCTTTTTGCGTCTTCGCAATCCGGTCGGGGGTCTGCGGATGGGTCTCAAAGGCCTCTTTACCCGCTCGAAAAATGCCGTGAACGCCTGCGGATCATAGCCGGCCTTGTACATGTATTCCACGCCCAGGAAATCTGCCTCTGATTCGAATCCGCGCGAGAATTTCAAGACGGTCATGGGCATCGCAAATCCAGCCGCTTCATAGACCCCGTAGCCGATAGGTCCGCCAACCATCATCATGGAAACCGAGGCCAGGTTCATGAGCTGTCCACGTGTGCGCTCGCGCGCCACATGACAAGCCGCAACATGGGCAATCTCATGCGCCATCACGCCCGCCAATTCAGCTTCGTCATCGGCGGCAAGAATCAAACCTGAATCGACGTAGAAAAACCCGCCCGGCAGTGCGAAAGCATTGACATCGTCCGAGTCAATCACTTTGATGGTGAACGCAACCTGCGAATCAGAATTTCGCACCAGGTTCTGCCCAATGCGACGAATGTATTCGGTAATGAGGGGATCGGTAACCAGACGCGAAGTGGATTCAACCTGCCTGGCATAGTCCTTGCCCATGGCGATCTGACTTTCCAGGCTGTACCAGTTGCCAATACCGCGGTTGCAGCCAATCTTTCTTGTCCCAATCGCGTCAATGTCGCGGATGTGGCCATCGTGATAATGCTTAACGATGTGAGTTTGGGATGCGTCGTCCACATCGTGCTGCGCGAGAATCTGGGTGAATGCGGCGAGCGCGGAGCTAACCAGGAAGAGAGCCAGGGCTGCGAGGCGGAACTGCATAAGTTGCCCTAAACGCGTACGGCGCAAACTGCGCGTCGCAAGAACCTTACCCCACGTTGCGCGAGGATGCAACCGTTAAGTAGGCGCAGGTCGCGGGTTTGTGCTGCTTGCTTTTCTTTTGCGATCTTCGCGGTTTAAGATTTGCTTTGGCCATTCACTGAAAAAAGTTCACAGAGTTCCACCACTCGGCCGTATTGTGACCTCTTCAATCGTGCCTTCTTTTTGCCTGACTGCGCTCACCAACGCCTGAGCGATTGCTCTCGGCGGTAGCATCTTCTTTCGCGGCGCATCGGGCCACAGCGTGTTCCAGATCGCAGTATCGGTAGCGCCCGGCAGCATCGCGATAACCCGAATGCCTTTCGCTCGCAACTCCTCGCGAAGCGTATTGGTAAATCCGAGCGCACCGTGTTTAGAAGCGTTGTAGGCCGATGATCCAGGGAACACCTGCTTCGCAGCGATAGAAAGATTGTTCACGATCACTCCGCCGCGCTTCATCAGCGGCAGAGCTGCTTTCGTGACCAAAAACATTCCAGTCAGATTGGTCGCAATAACGTCCGCCCATACATCTGACGGAAGCTTGGCAATGGAAGAATCTGGGTGGGCAATTCCTGCGTTGTTAACCAGAATATCTATCCGGCGGAATTTTCGGCGAACCGCTTGGAACAGATCCGCAACATTCTGCTCGTCGCGCACGTCACAGACGTGGGCAAGCACATCCACGTCGTGGCGAGCTAATTGCTGCTCAACTCGGCGCAGTTGCTTTTCATTCCGGCCACAGACGATGAGAGTGCAGCCTTCATTCGCCAATGCCCGCGCAATCGCCAGTCCAATGCCCTGAGTTGCGCCGGTCACGGCTGCGACTTTCCGTTTGAGAGACAAGCAAAGATTTTAACCGCAGCGAGCGCAGAGCGAAGCCACAGAGTTCTGAAAGAATTGGCGATAGCCCTCGGACGAAACCCTTGAGAACGGTGAAGATAACGGGTTAGCCAACGACCAACAGGCAACGACTGTTTTTCAGATTCCGTTCGGCCGTTGCCGAATCAGCGACAGAAACTCCTGACGCGTCTCCTGCTCGTCCCGGAAGCATCCGAGCATGGATGAAGTGACAGCCGCAGAATGCTGCTTCTCCACCCCTCGCATCATCATGCAGAGATGGCGTGCTTCAATGACCACGCCAACTCCCTGCGGCTGGATTACTTTTTGAATGGTCTCGGCAATCTGCGTCGTCAGGCGCTCCTGAATTTGCAGGCGGCGCGAGAAGATTTCGATCAGGCGCGGAATCTTGCTGAGTCCGATGACTCTCCCGTTGGGAATGTACGCGACATGCACTTTTCCGAAAAATGGCAGCATGTGATGCTCGCACAGGCTGAACACTTCCACGTCTTTCACAATCACCATTTCGTCGTAGGTGACGGTGAAGAGGGCATTCTTCAGCATCGACTCCGGGTCTTCGCTGTAGCCGCGCGTCAGAAACTCGAATGCCTTGTGCACGCGGGCGGGGGTGCGCACCAAGCCTTCGCGCTCGGGATCTTCACCCAGGCGGACGATAATCTCCTTCATCAGCTCTTCAAAGCTGGCGGAGGTCAGGGTCGGAGTGTCGGCACGTGTAGCCATTAGCTCTTAGCCATTAGCTCTCAGCCTGAACCCGAGGGGTTTGGCTAAGAGCCAAGAGCTAACAGCTAAGAGCTGATTTCGAACGCGT
>QHZV01000319.1 GCA_003224785.1 Acidobacteriota bacterium | reverse complement strand
CAGAAAGAGCGCCAGGTTCCGCTTCTCCGATTTCATGTGCATGAAGAAGGTGATGGCAAGGCCGGCCTGCACGATCGCCAGCCCCAGCATTCTAAAGAAAATCCGCGAGCCCTCAACATTTGAGTACGCGATCAGAATCTGCAGCGCGGAAATAGCGAGGATCACAATATAAACCACAAGGTAAGTGGTTATGCTCCCGCTTGGTCCCTCTGAAGTTTCCATGGGTGTCAACCTCGATCCTTGGAGATGTTCGCCTGCAACGTCGTTTCAAGCCTTCTGAAGCACTCGGGCCGCACGCAAGACGTAGCAAGCTACGTCTTGCGTCAGCTTTAGCGCTTTACATTCAGCAGGTACACAAATGGCACTACGAACATCCAGACTAGGTCCACGAAGTGCCAGTAAAGTCCCCAAATCTCGAGGTCCATACTGTCGTAGCGGCCGCGCTTATAACCCAAGGTGACGACCGTTATCGCAATGCACCCGCCAACGACGTGAGTAAGATGCAATCCGGTGATGCTGAAGAATGCCGCGCCGAACAGCCCGGAGCCCCAGGGATTCCCAAACAGCCGCAGCCCTCCGCCAATCAATCCAAGCCATTCTTTAATGTGCAAAAGGGCGAAGACCAGACCGCCCACGACGGTGATAAAGCTCCACATCACAGCCTTGCTCTGCTGTCCGCTCTTGGCTGCTCGAATTCCCATCAACATGGTCAAGCTACTCGTCACCAGGACGACGGTCATGATGTACGCATTCAGCACACTCGTGGATTCAAATGGCTTGGGCCAGTCGGTGGTCGCGTTTCTGAGATATCCATAAGAGAAGAGAATCGCGCCAAACGTAATGGCATCCGAGATGATGAAAAGCCACATCACGAGTTTTTTGTGTGGAATGGCAAATGCCGGCGCCTCGCGGGCTGTTAGTGATGGATTGACTGTCAAGTGTCCTTCGCTCACGCTTCCTCCTGAACCCCAAACGTTGTCATCCCAAATCCGCTGCCAAAGAAATACGGGACGGTACGTGAGGTAGGGCTTCCAATGCCGTGCAGAGATACATTCCTACTTTCAGATTCTTGTCCTCAGCAATAACAACAGATACACCCAGAGCAATGCCATGAAATGCCAGTACTGCGACGCGGCCGTAAGAGTGTTCAAGCGCAAAATACCGCGATGCAACTTGCTGATCACATACGCGAGCCCGATTAGGCCACCGATTACGTGCAACGCGTGCAGCACCGTGAAAACGTAAAAGAAAGAACTGCTCGCGGCGGAGGCCAGATAGAGCCGTTCCGCGCGCAACTCATGCCATGCGGCGTATTGGCCGATTACAAATGTGCAGCCCAGAACCAGTGTTCCGTATAGAGCACGCAACACGGAAGCTGAGTGCTCGCCGATATCAGCGCTTGCGGAAGCAAATCTCCGTCTCGCCATTTGAAGGGTCACGCTACTCGCGGCCAGAACCGCTGTATTCCAGTACAGAATGATCGGAAACGCAAAGTGCCGCCAGTCATTTCCTGATCCCTGGCGTACGATCATCGCGCTGGTGAATGCCGCGAAGGTCATGGTGATTGCGGCGAGCGCAACCCAGATGCCGGTGCTCGGAGCTGTTGACTCGGGTGCAAGGACGCGACGGGCATTGCCCGAACCAGGAAGTTTGATCGTCGGCGGTGGTTGCAGTGTGATTGCCATTTGTTTATCTAAATGAGCTTTTTGTCCTCGCGCGCCGTAGGAATCTGCTCCGGAGAATTCTGCATGACAAAGTCTCCGCTCGCTCCTTCAATGCCGTATTGATAGGGGTCGTGATATACGACCGGAGTCTTTCCGCCGAAATTGTCCCATGGTGGTGGCGAAGACGTGGCCCATTCAAGCGATGTGCCCTGCCACGGGTTCTTCGGTGCCGGTGCGCCTTTGAAGCGGCTGTAAATCAGGTTGTACAAGAAAATGAGTTGCACCGCGCCAGTGCAAAGTGCAGCAATGGTGATGAACTTGTGCACGGGAATGAGCGGCGCCATGAAATCGTCAACAAACGAGGAGTAGCGGCGAACATTTCCAACTAGTCCCAAATAGTGAAACGGCATGAATATGCAATACGTGCCAACGAACGTTCCCCAGAAATGAATTCTTCCCAACGTTTCGTTCATCATCCGCCCAAACATTTTTGGCGCCCAGAAATAAGTTCCCGCGAACATGCCGAAAATAGCTGCTACGCCCATCACCATGTGGAAATGACCCACGACGAAATACGTGCCGTGCAGATACACATCAATCGCAGGCTGCGCCAGGAAAAATCCGCTAACGCCGCCGGAGACGAACATCGAGATGAATCCCAGCGCGAACAGTGAGGCGCTGTTGATCTGCAGGTTGGCCCCGTAAAGGCTGCCAATCCAGATCAGCACCAGAATGGTTGCCGGAATGGTAATGATCAGCGTCGGGAACGAGAACACCAGGGCCGAGAACGGATTCATACCGCTCAGGAACATGTGGTGTCCCCAGACCATGTAGCTAAGGAAGCCGATGGCCACCATGCAATAGATGATGACCTTGTGGCTGAGCAATGGCCGGCGATAGCTGTTGACGAGGATGTGAGAGACAATGCCCGCGGCCGGCAGGATCGCAATGTAAACCTCCGGATGCCCGAAGAACCAGAACAAGTGCTGCCATAGCAGGGGCGATCCGCCGGAATGATT
>QHZV01000318.1 GCA_003224785.1 Acidobacteriota bacterium | reverse complement strand
CCTGGTTAATCGCATGGGCAAAGAATTCGCAACGGAAGGGAAGAAGGTCATCACGCTCGACGATTCAGGGTGCCTCTGCACGACTATGTTCCGCATTTCCCCTCAACATTTGTGTTGGGTACTGGAGAATCTGATGGAAGGCAATGTAGTGAACCAGATCAAAGTGCGAGACGACGTGAAGCATTGGGCCAAGGTGGCGCTGGATCGGATGCTGGAGATTCAGTAAAGCATTTGTACATCGCAGGTCGTCGGTCGTCCGCCAATAGTTTGTAAGACCGAATGGCTTGGCTTTGCAGACGACCTGCGACGGACGACACACGACGATTCTGCGCACAGAGTAAAATAAACAAACAAGCCCATGTCTTCCCGCACATTCACTTTCGACGAAGCGCAAGACCTGCTACCCGTACTCGAATCGCTGCTGCGCACGAGCATTGATGGCAAGAAGCTGATCGAGGCGGTGGACGCTGAATTTCTGACGACGCAGCGCCGAGTCTTTATCAGCGGTGGAATGTCGTTGAACGTGGTGCATTTTGCGAAACGTAAAGCCGAGCGCGAGAAGGCGATTCAGCGAGTTAAGGACGCGATGAATGAGATTGATGCTATGGGCGTCCAGGTAAAAGACCTCGACATTGGGCTGCTCGATTTTCCCTGCGAGGTGGACGGTCAAGTCGTCCTACTGTGCTGGAAGCTCGGCGAGACGGCGATTACGCACTGGCACGGGGTAAGCGAAGGGTTCGCCGGCCGCAAGCCGATCGACGCGCGAATTGCCAAGGCGAAGCGGGCGAACTAGCTTTCAGGCATCAGCTTTAAGGGACCCTCCCTCCTGTTCGTTCTAATCTCGTTCCGGGTTAGCATTTTTCCTGCAAGTCCAGCGTTCAATCCCGTTCTACTCCCAAGCGGCGCTGTGTCACACGTTGGTACAGGTCGGGTTGGCGCGGCAGTGCGCTCTGCTAGAATCTGAGGCAGTTACTGGCAAAAGCTCGCAAATCTTTCAAGCTGGAGTTCTTGCGTATGTCGAGTGATCGGCCGACGAATGGAAAAAGACTGGTCGCGATGGCGGCGCTTGCGACTTTTGTTTTGCTGGCAGTTGGTTCAGGCTGCCGGGGCTTCTTTGTAAACCAGCCGAATTCGGTCGCGGTAACACAGGGAAGTTCGAGCACGCTTGCTGTGGCGGTGGGAACCCCACAGCAGTTAACAGCGACGGCAACCTTCGGTAGTGGGACGAAAATCGTCACCAACTCTGTTAGTTGGTCGAGTTCGACTTCATGCGCAACAGTGAGCACCACGGGTGTTGTGACAGCGGTCGGCCCAAGTTCGGGTGTGACGATAACCGCCACATTAGCTGGAGTTCAAGGGTCAATTACCGGAAGCACGACCGGCGGTAGCGCGCAGACGCTCACAATTACCTCCAACCCTGCGGGTCCGACATTTGGTGTTAGTACCACGGCAACGTTTGCTGCTGCGCTCAATAATTCTGACGTCACGAGTTTAACCACATGGAGTTCGAGTGACACTTCTGTAGTTAGTTTTTCGGGCAATACAGCGACGTTTAGTGCGACTGGAGGGACGGCGACGATAACGGCGTCATACGCTGCGACGGGCAGCTGTGCCACAGGTTCGGAGAGTATCACTGTCCAGTAGCTTTTCCAAACTCTGGACTTTGCTTGCGGCTGTAATGTGGTTCGGAATTTTTGCCGGCCTTATAGAAGGCTGCCTTCTCATCGTCTTTCAACGGCTGAACTGGCGAAATTGGGGGGCCATGCTGCACGTTTCCGCGCCCATCGTATGGATTTCTCCGCTGGTTGATCTGGTGCTCTTCGCGCTGGTAGTGGCCCTCATAGCGATTGCCGCGAAGGTTTTTCCGAAAATTCTTTCGTTTGCGATAGCTACGTTTTGTCTGTCGTTTCTCACCGCGTATGACTGGCTGACGTGCATTGGACGGCTGCGGCACTGGAGCTGTTTCCTACTTGCAGTCGGGCTAGCCTCTGTTTTTACGCGCTGGGCGAAGCGAAATGAAGGTGGACTGGCGAAATTCTGGAGACGCACGACTCCGGTGCTGGTCACGCTGCTGCTGGTCGCTTTCGTGTTGATCCACTGGCGAAGCGCTTGGCGGGAGCGGTATGAACTCACTCGCTTGCCGGCAGCCGCCCCGGACGCACCCAACGTCCTTATTGTTGTGTTCGACACGCTTCGCGCCGACCACGTTTCGTCATACGGTTATCCGCGCGAGACTAGTCCTAATATCGATCGCCTCGCACGTGAAGGCGCACTTTTCGAGAACGCGATTGCGCCGGCGCCTTGGAGTTTGCCGTCGCACGTCTCGCTGCTGACCGGGAAATATCAATTCGAGCACGGAATCGGCGATGTTCCACCGATGTCGGTCACAGGCCTGCGCGCGCCGGCAATGAACGGATCAGAGACTCTGGCGGAAATACTGGAGCAGCACGGATACCGCACGGGCGCGTTCTCAGCCAACCGCACATACTTTTCTGCGAACCTCGGGTTCTTCAAAGGGTTCAGTCATTTTGAGGATTATTACGACTCAGTTGCGGATTGTTTTGTGCGCACGCTATTTGGCCGCGAATTCGCGCGAGTGTATTTGACACGAAGTGATCGGAGCGGCCCGCGGCGATTGATTCGCAGGATCGGCTGGGAATCTGTGCTGGACAAGGACGACGAAGGCGCCGCGCCGGGCGGTACGATGGATTAATTCCAGCCCGCATGATCGGCCGTTCTTTGCTTTCCTGAATTATTTTGACGTGCATCATCGCTATGGCGGGCCGGCCTCATTCAACGGACCTTGGAGTGGGACGGGCAAGCAGGTCTCTCGACTCCGGATTCATCCCGCTCGGCGTGATGATTCCACTTCGCTCGAGTTGACAGACGATAAGTGGAATGAAGAGCTAATGAACGAGTACGACGATGGAATTAAATACGACGACGACGCGCTTGGTGAGTTGTTTCGAAACCTGGAAGCCCGGGGATATCTAAAGAACACGCTGGTGGTGGTGACCTCCGATCATGGCGAGTCACTTGGTGAGCACCACATTGCCTATCACGGGGAGGCGTTGTATCGCGAGCAGATTTATGTCCCGCTCGTGTTCTGGTTTCCGGGGCACGTTCCTGCAGGGAAGCGGGTTTCCGGAGTTATCAGCAACGCTTCCATTCCCGCGACTGTGATGAGCGTGTTGAGTTTCGCTCCAGTTGCGGATTTCCGGCGTCCGACATTGGACGCGCTGTGGTCTGGTTCTGCGCCGAACTCGAATGCTGGCGTGGTATCGGAAGTGGCGCAGATTTATCCCACTGCCGCCGAAGATTTGGTTTCCGAGAAGCTGGTGCCTACGGCCATGCAGGGCGCAATGAAATCCCTCACCACGGATCAATGGCAGCTAATTACGCACGAGCGGCTGGGCAATCAGCTCTATGACCACACCAGAGACCCGCACGAATTGAAAGATGTTTTTAGCGCTGCGGATTCCCATGCAATCGTCGGTAAGCTGATGTTCCAGTTGCAATCTACAATCCAGGGCAAGCCTAGCCATCCTGACGTTGAACATAATCCTTCCCGCAGCAGCCTCGAAAAATAGTTCTGTATCATAAAAGCACGCTGACTCAGCGCATTCCGCGGATACTTCGCTAGAGCATTCGCGAATTCGCAAGGGATGTTTCCTGTCGCTAATGTCAAAGAGCTTCGCCATTTCAATTGTTCGAACGCTGCGCGATCAGGGTCATCAAGCATATTTGGTGGGCGGATGCGTTCGCGATTTGCTGCTGAAGCGCGAGCCTGCCGACTACGACATTGCGACCGATGCCACTCCGGATGACGTCGTGCGCATTTTTCCTGAAACCTACGCCGTCGGGGCGCAGTTCGGGGTTGTGCTGGTGCCTCTTCCGGAGTCTGAGCGCGCCGCAATGGGAGAAGGCCAAGAGGCAGACGCTGAACAACATGCCCTCAGTGGCCACCAGCATAAACTCTGTATTGAAGTTGCGACTTTTCGCTGCGATGTGGGATACAGCGATGGGCGCCATCCAGATGAGGTTCGCTTCAGCCGCGATCCTAAGGAGGATGTGCAGCGTCGCGATTTCACCATCAATGGGTTGCTGCTTGATCCTCTCTCCGACGAAGTTCTGGATTTCGTCGGCGGCGAAAACGATTTGAACGCCGGTATCATCCGCGCTATCGGCAATCCCGAGTTGCGGTTCAGCGAAGACAAGCTGCGGATGTTGCGGGCAGTGAGATTCGCGGCGCGCTTCGAATATCAGATTGACTCAGCGACCTTTGAGGCAATTCGGAAACTCGCAGCGCAGATTCATCAAGTCTCCCGTGAGCGGGTCCGCGACGAATTGACTCGCATGTTGACCGAAGGCCATG
>QHZV01000328.1 GCA_003224785.1 Acidobacteriota bacterium | reverse complement strand
AGTCCGTTCCTGACATGTTGAATCCGCCGAATGGATGCGCGCCAACAATCGCGCCAGTGCACTTGCGGTTGATGTAGAGATTGCCAACGTGGAATTCGCGCTTGGCGACCTCAATCTTCTCGCGAGAACCTGTATAGACGGCGCCGGTCAGTCCGAATTCGGTGTCGTTGGCGATTTCGAGTGCGTGTTCGAAGCTCCGTGATTTTATGACAGCGAGCACAGGGCCAAAAATCTCTTCCTGTTCCAGCTTAGATTTCGGCTGGATGTCAGCAACCACTGTGGGCTGAATGAAGTAACCTTCACCTGCATCGGCCGCGCGAGCGCCACCGGTGATCAGGCTTCCTTCGCGTTTACCAATATCGATGTAATTGAGAATAGATTTCATCGAGCCTTCGTTAATGACGGCTCCCATGTAGGTATTGGCCGTGGGATCGCCAATGTTCATGTGCTCCACGCGGGTCTTCAGCCGCTCCAGAAATTTGTCGTAAATGCGCTCATCAATGATGGCGCGAGAGCAGGCGGAGCACTTCTGCCCCTGGAATCCAAACGCGGCCGTAGCGACTCCTTCAACTGCGGAGTCGAGGTCCGCGTCGCCGTCAACGATAATGGCGTCCTTGCCGCCCATTTCTAGTATCGTGCGCTTGATCCAGATTTGGCCGGGAGCACGGTCTGCCGCAACCTTGTTGATGCGCAGGCCAACTTCGCGCGAGCCAGTGAACGCGATATAGCGCGTCTTCGGATGGGCGACAACCGCATCGCCGAAACTCGCGCCAGCGCCGGGGCAGAAGTTGACAACGCCTTCCGGCATCCCGGCTTGCTCGAGAATCTCAAGAAATTTGGCTGCGATCGTGGGCGAGTCGCTCGAGGGCTTCAGAATGACAGTGTTGCCGCAAACGATTGAGGCCAGCGTCATCCCCGCCATGATGGCGCAAGGAAAATTCCACGGCGGAATGACTGCGCCGACACCAAGCGGAATATAGAAGAGCTGATCATGCTCGCCGGGCAATTGGACAGCGGTTTCCACATTGCTCAATCGCAGGGCTTCGCGTGCGTACAATTCGCAAAAGTCAATGGTCTCGGCGATGTCTGCATCAGCTTCCGCCCAATTTTTGCTAACCTCGAATACCAGCCACGCCATGAGTTCGAACTTCCGCTCACGCAGCAGGTCGGCCGTCCGGAAGAGCAAGCCGAGGCGTTCATCGAGGGCTCAACGTGCTCACTTCCTGCCTTCTGGTGAATGCCGACCAACTGAGACGGGCGTGCGGGATTCAGCGAACGGATCTTATCGGCGGTGCGAATTCGGCGCCCTCCGATGACGAGATCGTACTCGCGTCCGAGTTGTCCTCGTACATGATCCAGGGCGGCCCGCATCTGACGCGCGTTTTCTGATTTCGAGAAATCAACGGAAGGCTCGTTTCGAAAACGGCCGACAGCCTTGCGTGCGTCTGCGCGAATTGGAGCTTCAAGGGGTGCCATAATTTACCTCGGAATAAAATTTAGAGGAATGTTTATTTTACACCCCCGACCTGAGCGATTCGGGACGCACGGCCAGATCTGAGTGTGGATCCAACTTGCTAAATCACAGCAGATATCAGACAATAAAAGTTATCAAGTGATAGCTAGTAATGCATTTGTGGGCCTCTGCCGCCGCCATAATTTAGTGGCCACGCATCAGCGCCGCGTTATCTACGAGACCGTAATGTCGCTTCACGGCCATCCCAGCCCCGAACTCATTTACGAGAAGGTGAAGAGAAAGATTCCTTCGATTTCGTTGGCGACAATCTATAACAACATTCGCACGTTTCTTGAAAACGGCATGCTGCGCGAGGTCAGCATGCATCATGGCTCGCTTCGAGTGGAACCGAACGATCATGAGCACCATCATCTTGTGTGCGTCAGGTGCAGGCAGATCAGCGATTTGGACCCCGAAAACCTGGGCCCCGTACGCATCAAAGCGAAGCCTCGCGGTTTTCGCGTGACCCGCATCGCAGTTGACGTACTTGGCATCTGTGCCGAGTGCGCGGAAGAGTAGTTTCGAAGTAAATCCAATTTCAAATCAAACGGAATAATTCGAAGGGACATTAAATATATGGAGAATAAAGTCGCCGCCGCGACCGGGGCTGTTGGCCCCCAAACTCAGGAACCAATCAACTCAACCGAATCCAAATGCCCAGTCGCGCACGGCGCTCGCAGGGCCCACACAAATGCAGACTGGTGGCCTAATCAGCTGAACTTGAATGTGCTGCATCAGCGCTCTTCGCTTTCCGATCCGATGGACAAGGATTTCAACTATGCGGAAGAGTTCAAGAGCCTCGACCTGAATGCCGTGGTCAGGGACCTTAATACCTTGATGACCGACTCGCAGGAGTGGTGGCCGGCCGACTTCGGGCATTACGGGCCGCTGTTCATTCGGATGGCCTGGCACAGCGCAGGCACGTACCGCATCGGCGACGGTCGAGGCGGGGCCGGCTCTGGCACGCAACGTTTTGCGCCGCTCAATAGCTGGCCTGACAATGTGAACCTTGATAAGGCGCGCAGGCTGCTGTGGCCGATCAAGCAGAAATATGGACGGAAAATCTCCTGGGCTGATCTGATGATTCTCGCCGGCAACGTTGGATTGGAGTCCATGGGCTTCAAGACCTTCGGTTTCGGTGGCGGGCGCGAGGACGTGTGGGAGCCCGAACAGGATATTTTCTGGGGACCGGAAGGCAAATGGCTGGCTGACGAGCGCTATAGCGGCGATCGTGATCTGGCGCATCCTCTCGGCGCGGTGCAGATGGGTTTGATTTACGTGAATCCTGAAGGGCCAAACGGAAACCCGGATCCTCTGGCTGCGGCGCGGGACATCCGCGAAACGTTTGGCCGGATGGCAATGAATGACGAGGAGACGGTTGCACTGATTGCGGGTGGGCACACGTTCGGCAAGACGCACGGCGCTGCGGTTCCCACTCAATACGTTGGCCCAGAACCCGAAGCCGCGGACGTGGAACAGCAAGGCTTAGGCTGGAAAAATACATTTGGCACTGGCAAAGGCGGTGACGCCATTGGCAGCGGGCTGGAAGTCACCTGGACCACGACACCCACAAAATGGAGCAGCAATTTCTTTGCGAACTTGTTCAATTATGAATGGGAATTGACTAAGAGTCCGGCCGGGGCACACCAGTGGACACCGAAGAATGGCGCAGGCAACGGCACGGTCCCGGACGCGCATGATCCTTCAAAGCGTCATGCGCCATCCATGTTGACCACTGATCTCGCGCTACGTTTCGATCCTGCTTACGGGAAAATCTCGCGACGATTCTACGACCATCCGGATGAGTTCGCCGATGCTTTCGCGAAAGCATGGTTCAAGCTGACGCACCGAGACATGGGACCGATTCCACGCTACCTTGGTCCGCTGGTTCCTAAAGAGCCGCTGCTGTGGCAAGATCCTGTTCCAGCGGTGGACCACAAATTAATTGATGACAAAGATGCTGCTGCGCTGAAGGCAAAGATGCTCGCCTCCGGTCTGTCCATCTCCGAACTGGTCACAACTGCATGGGCTTCATGTTCGAGCTTTCGCGGATCGGACAAGCGCGGCGGTGCAAACGGAGCGCGCATTCGCCTTGCCCCGCAAAAGGATTGGGACGTGAACCAGCCGGCATTGTTGGCGAAAGTCCTCCAGAAGCTCGAGGCGATCCAAAAGGAGTTCAACGCCTCGCAATCCAATGGCAATAAGAGTAAGAAGGTTTCGGTCGCTGACCTGATTGTTCTCGGCGGCAACGCAGCCGTCGAGGAAGCTGCAAAGAAAGCTGGTCACGAAGTGAGGGTCCCATTCAAGCCGGGACGCACCGATGCTTTGCAGGAGCAGACGGATGTGAACTCGTTTGCCGTGCTGGAACCGGCCGCAGACCCCTTTCGCAACTATGTCCGCAAGGGAGAGAAGAGGGCAGTGGAGGAGCT
>QHZV01000327.1 GCA_003224785.1 Acidobacteriota bacterium | reverse complement strand
GGGTCTTGATTTTGAATTGCGGGCTTCAGCCCGCCGCAGGCCCTAAAGGGCGGATATTTGTGCACCCTGGGGCGCGGCTCTAAAGAGCCGCTCTTCCACAATTTCGTTCCCAAAAACACGTTCGTTGAGATCTCCGTGGAAGAGCGGCCATTTATGGCCGCGTTGCGTCTCAATGTGAATTGCGCCTTTAGGCGCTGAGGGAATTGCCGCAAGGCTCAATGTACAACTTTCGAGGAATTGACAAGCCATGTTCTCCACACCATGATGCCTGCACTTACCCGGCACTAGCTGTCGCACGCCATGCCGGGAGACCCTGGGCGGACTGAAGCCGAAACGGTGAGGGGCCGGATTTGAGCTTCTTCCAATCTTCGCGTTCGGGAGAACTCCATGTCAAAGAAACTGCGCTCGGCAGTTCTTGCGGTCGTGTGCGTCTCGGTTGCCCATCTGACTTTTGGCCAAAATGGAACGTGGACAACGAAGTGGTTCCAGCGCGGTCATCGATGGCGAGCTTTACTGGGCAGGAGATGCCTCGTCCAACCCGCCGCAAACACGGTTACGGTGCAGGCATGTAACGTAAACGCGAGCGCTCCGCAGAAAACCGCCGGTACTGGATCGATTCGCGTTGATCTATGGAAACATTGAATCCTCCTTAGGAATTAATAAGGGCGCGCTCTTGCGCGCCCTTATTCTGCATTCTAAGTGCCGCAAAGAAGCATGGACATGGACAGCCTATTAGCATATGCTAGGCCTATGCCAAAGAAAGGTCCCGCCTCCGAACGCCACGTGCGCGTATTCAGGAACGGACGCAACCAGGCCGTGCGCATCCCCCGCGAATTTGAGCTTCCGGTACAGGAAGCCATCATGCGCAAAGAAGGTCAGCGCCTGATCATTGAACCTGTGCCGGCAAAATCACTGCGGGCCGTTCTGGCCGATCTTAAGCCACTGCGGGAGAACTTTCCCCGCATCTCTGATCTTCCCGCAGATCCGGTAGATCTCTGATGCGCTATCTTCTCGATACGAACACAGTTTCTGACCTCGTTCGCAAGCCCCAGGGAAAAGTGGCGGAACAGATCCTCAAGGTTGGCGAAAGCAAGGTCTGTACAAGCATCGTTGTTGCTGCGGAACTACGTTACGGCGCCGAAAAGAAGCAATCGCCGAGTTTGTCCGCACAGCTTGAGGCCGTACTGGGCGCGCTTGAGATTCTACCGCTCGAGAAACCAGCCGATGTTTCGTACGGCTCCATTCGTGCGCAGCTCGAGCGCGCTGGCAAGCCCATCGGCGCTAATGACCTGCTTATCGCGGCCCAGGCGCTGACCCTTGGGTACACAGTTGTAACCGACAATGGAAAGGAATTTTCGCGAGTGAAGCACCTTCAAGTGGAAAACTGGCTACGCTAAGAACCGTGCCGCCGATCGTGCTTCGAGGCCGAAACACCCTCGATTACCAATTGCTCTAGAGTCGTTTTTCCCATACAGTGGCGCTATGAACTACTCCGACGTCATCACGATCGAGCCCGGAAAACGGGGGGGCAAGCCGTGCATTCGCGGTCTGCGAATTACGGTTTATGACGTTCTCGAATATCTTGCTAGCGGCATGAGCCATGCCGATGTTTTGCGGGAATTTCCTTATCTCACAGAAGAGGACATTCGCGCCTGTCTTGCGTACGCCGCTGACCGCGAGCGCAAAGCCGACATTTCCAACGCGTGAAGCTGCTCTTCGACGAAAACCTATCTCTCGTTTAGCGGAAGTCCTCGCCGATCTTTATCCGGGGTCCACTCACGTTCATCCATGCGGACTGGGGAGTGCGGATGATTCCGCTATTTGGCAGTACGCCAAAGACAACGGCTTCACAATTGTTTCGAAGGACTCGGACTTTCAGGATAGAAGCGTGCTGCATGGGCATCCACCGAAGTTCGTCTGGGTTCGCGCAGAGAGTTGCAGCACCAAAGAAGTTGAGAGCCTTTTGCGAGCGGCCGCACCGACGGTGAAACAGTTCATCGAAGAGGATGATGAGTCGTATTTGATGCTTGGTCCTCGCCGAAGGCCGGGGAGCAGCAGAAGCAAGAAATAAAAAAAGGCGCGAATCGCTCGCGCCCCCTTAATTCTGCATTCTGACTTCTTACTTCTGCCTGACTAGTCCCGAACCCCATCCAAGAACGCCCTCAATTTCCGCGATCTGGACGGATGCCGCAGTTTCCGCAGCGCCTTGGCTTCAATTTGCCGGATGCGTTCGCGAGTAACCGC
>QHZV01000326.1 GCA_003224785.1 Acidobacteriota bacterium | reverse complement strand
GATTTCCTCCGCGGCCTCCGTGTCTCCGCGGTAGAAATTCCTTTACAATCTCCCCGATGAAGAAAGTTGTTGCTAATTCCGATGAAGCCATCCGCGATATTCCCGATGGCGCGACAATCATGATCGGCGGCTTCGGCCTGTGCGGGATTCCCGAAAATCTGATTCGCGCGCTGGCGCGCAAGGGCACAAAGAATCTCACCACAATCAGCAACAACGTGGGCGTGGATGGATACGGTATGGGTCTGCTGCTTTCTGCAGGACAGATTCGGCGTCACATTGGCAGCTATGTAGGCGAGAACAAATTGCTTGAGCAGATGGTCCTCGAAAAAACAATAGACTTGGAATTGACTCCGCAAGGAACGTTTTCCGAACGGATTCGCGCCGGCGGCGCGGGAATTCCAGCGTTTTTTACTCCAACAGGATTTGCCACAATTGTTGCCGAGAACAAGGAAACTCGCGATTTCGACGGCCGCATGTACGTCATGGAACGCGCGCTGCATGCGGACTTTGCTTTCGTGAAGGCCTGGAAGGGCGACAAGTGGGGCAACCTGGTTTACCGAAAGACCGCCCGCAATTTTAACCCCATGATGGCGACTGCGGCGAAAGTCACAATTGCCGAAGTCGAGCACCTCGTCGAAGTTGGAGAAATTGAGCCCGACCTCGTCCACACTCCTGGCATTTACGTAAAGCGGATATTTCAAGGCGAGCAGTATGAGAAGAGGATTGAGAGAAGAACGGTGAGAAAACCATCGTAGGTCTTCGGCTCTCGGTCATCGTTGAGACGCTGATTGAGGTTAATTAGACCATCGAGAATTGGCCGAAGACCAACGACCGAAGACCAACGACGCATTTATGCCTAAAGACCTCGACAAACGCGAACGCATAGTCAAGCGCATCGCTCGCGAATTGCGTGACGGATTCTATGTGAATCTAGGCATCGGCATGCCTACGCTAGTCGCAAATCACGTCCCGCACGGGATTCAAGTCGTTTTACAGAGCGAGAACGGCATGCTGGGCATTGGGCCATATCCAATCCAGGGCCAGGAAGACCCCGACTTGATCAACGCTGGCAAGGAAACCGTTAGCGAGATGCCGGGCACGTCGTATTTTTCCAGCGCGGATTCGTTTGCCATGATTCGCGGCGGGCACATTGACCTGAGCGTGCTTGGCGCGATGGAAGTGGACGAAGAAGGCAGCATCGCGAACTGGATGATTCCGGGAAAAATGGTGAAAGGCATGGGCGGCGCCATGGATCTGGTCGCCAGCGCTCGACGCGTTGTAGTTGCCATGGAGCACACCACGCGCGAAGGCCAGCCGAAGATTTTGAAAAAATGCACGCTGCCTTTGACTGGATCGAAGGTGGTGGACACGATCGTGACCGAGATGGCCTACATCCGCGTGACGACGGCGGGGCTTGTGCTCGAAGAGATCGCGCCGGGTCTCAGCGTTGAGGATGTTCAGCGCGCAACGGAAGCTACGCTCCTTACGAGTCCTGACCTCAAGACTATGAATATCTAAATGGCGAGCTCGGGAGGGCACGACTTTTAGTCGTGCCGTTGCGGCATCCTAGATTAAATTGGCATGGCTGAAAGCCATGCCCTCGCGTGAAATGAATCCTTAAATCTTGGTCGCACGCGTCATCAAATAATCCTGCCTGAGCAGATTGTCTTCCAGGTATTCCGCTGCCAGTGCTTCGCCCTCTCTGCGCAATTGCTCGAGCTTGGCCGGATCACTAGCCGAAAGAACTTCAACCAATTTGACGAGCGATCCGACCGTGCGCTCAATGTTCGTGCGGTGAAGCTGGACGCTGAGAACTGGAACATCCATACGAGCGCTGTGAAATGCGATGTCTTTCACCTTGGAGCCAAGCCGCGTGCGGATGACATTCGGATCGCCCCAAAGAATCGGTGAGGGTACATCCGGCGGAGGTGGAAGATATTTGCTACCCAGGGCAAACGAGCGTCCCACGTAAAAGTCCGGCGGCCACGTGGAAAACGCAATCGTTCCACCCGGCTTCAAGACGCGCAGCATTTCCGCAATAGCAATTTCAGGTCGTGGTGCAAAGATGTGTCCGAACTGGCTCAACACCACATCGAAAGACGAGTCGGCGAACGGCAGGGCCTCGGCGTCTCCCTCGTGGAACTCGACTGCAACTTCCGAGATGCGCGCGTTCTCCCTGGCGCGCTGCAGCAACTCGGGTGTGAGGTCGAGACCGGTCGCATGCGCCCCAAGTCTCGCGGCAGTGATGGACACCACGCCGGTGCCGCAGCCAACATCGAGCACGCGATCACCCGCCCGCACTCTAGCGTGACGTATGAGCCGAGGCGCTTGCGGAATAGTCACCGCCTCCAGAGGCGAGAAGTGTGCCCAGCCTTGTTTCTGCGCCTGCTTGAACTGAAAGAAAGGATCAGGAGTGGGGGACAGTTGTGCATTCATGAAAGACAGATCTCCTCGTTTTGATCAGGGTATCAGGTTCTTCAGACACCGAGACTACATGGGAGCAGGATTGTGTTCTTCTGTGTAGAGCGGCCCTTCAGGACCGCGTTCCAGCACACTACAGGTGATAAGCGAGCCTCAGCTCGAT
>QHZV01000325.1 GCA_003224785.1 Acidobacteriota bacterium | reverse complement strand
CGCGTTTGTGCAGGCACTCGGCGAAAGCTTCAGCCAGACGATCCGCGAGGGCCTCTGCCATGATGGCGTTGTAGTCGTCGTGCTTACATCGATACGAGTCGCATAATTCTTTTAGTCCAATTCCGCTGGTGACGGCGAACGCACCGATGTGGTCGCGGAGACCTGTTTCCTTTGGCGCGATGAAGTCAGAGAGAGCGCGGCACGGCTCGCTACCTTCCCTGTTTGCTTGCTGGCGGAGGAAATGAAAACGCTCGATTACTTTTTCGCGTTTTTGATCCGCATATAGCTCGACGTCGTCACCCACTGCATTGGCGGGAAATAGTCCATACACGCCGCGTGCAAAGATGAGCTTCTTTTCAATGATGAGATCCAGCAGCGCATTACCTTCTTCGAATATTTGCCGTGCCTGCGGACCTTGCTCCAGGTGGTCAAAAATGCGGGGATAAACGCCTTTCAATCCCCAGGTGTGGAAGAACGGAGACCAGTCAATGAACTCGCGCAGCGTTGCCAGCGGAAAATTGTCGAGCACACGCACTCCGGTAAAAGTCGGCGAGGGTATATACTCAGCTCGCCACGTAATCGGAGTTCGCCTCGAGCGGGCAACCTCAAGTGAGACGACTGTTTGCTTAGGCGCAGCATGCGCTTTGCGAAGCGCCTCGTAATTGGCGCGGTGCTTCGCCACGAACCCAGACTTACCTTCTTCGCTCAGAAGACTGGTCGTGACAGGCACTGCCCGGCTGGCGTCAACGATGTGCACAACCGGCTCACTATAATGCGGCGCAATTTTGATGGCGGTGTGCGCGCGGCTGGTGGTTGCTCCGCCAATTAGCAGTGGTAATTTGAAACCCTGCCGCTCCATCTCACGCGCCACGTGGACCATCTCGTCGAGAGACGGAGTAATCAGGCCGCTGAGCCCGACGATATCCGCTTTTTCCAACTTGGCGCGTTCAAGAATCTTTTCGCATGGGACCATCACCCCCATGTCGATGACTTCATAGTTATTACAGGCGAGAACGACTCCAACAATATTCTTGCCAATATCGTGAACGTCGCCTTTGACGGTCGCGAGCACAATTTTTCCTTGCGCCTTGACCAATTCGCCGGCCGCGGCGCGCGCCTCCTTCTCCGCTTGCATATAAGGAGTGAGGTGCGCCACAGCTTTCTTCATCACTCGCGCTGATTTCACCACTTGGGGCAAGAACATCTTCCCCGCTCCGAAAAGATCGCCCACCACTCCCATGCCGTCCATCAAAGGTCCTTCGATCACGGCTAATGGGCGGCCCAGCTTAACGCGGGCTTCCTCGGCATCGGCCTCTATATAGCTATCGATTCCCTTCACCAGTGCGTGCGAAAGACGTTCCTCGACCGTGCCGTTGCGCCACTCTTCGGCTTTCTTTTCAGTCGTGGCCTTGCCCGCGCCCTTCAGTGTTTCGCCGTATTCCACGAGGCGTTCGGTCGCATCAGGTCGACGGTTCAGCAGCACATCTTCAACCAGCAACTTCAGCTCGGGCTCGATCTCTTCGTAAACTTCGAGCATTCCGGCATTCACAATGCCCATGTCCATACCGGCACCGATAGCGTGATACAGAAAAGCGGAATGAATTGCTTCGCGAACGATGTTGTTGCCGCGAAAGCTAAAAGAAATATTGGAGACGCCGCCGCTCACTTTCGCGTACGGCAGGTTAGCCTTGATCCAACGAGTCGCGTTGATGTAATCAACCGCGTAGTTGTTGTGCTCCTCCATGCCCGTAGCAACGGTGAGGATATTGGGATCGAAAATGATGTCTTCCGGCGGAAACTCGACCTGATCGACCAAGATCCGGTAGGCGCGCTCGCAAAGGCGGATCTTGTCTTCATAATTTGCGGCCTGACCCTGTTCGTCGAAGGCCATCACCACCGTCGCGGCGCCGTATTTCAGGATAGCTGCCGCGTGCTCGCGGAATTTGTCTTCCCCTTCCTTCAGCGAAATCGAATTTACGATGCCCTTACCCTGCAGGCACTTCAGGCCTGCCTCAATGACCTCCCACTTCGAGGAGTCCACCATAATGGGGACTTTGGCGACTTCGGGCTCGCTCGCCAGGACCTGCAGGAATCGCGTCATCGCGGTGACACCGTCAATCATGCCCTCGTCCATGCAGACGTCGAGCACGTTCGCGCCGTTCTCAATCTGTTGTCGGGCGATGCTGACTGCCTCTTCGTACTTTCCATCCTTGATGAGCTTGGCAAACTTTGGCGAACCAGCAACGTTGGTCCGCTCCCCGATCATGATGTACACGCCTTGCTGTTGCGTGAACGGCTGCGAACCCGAGAGGCGAAGAGGCCTCCACTTCGACACGTCCGCGATGGCGCTCTCGGATGCGCTCACGCTCGACTCTCAATCTCGCTCGGCACAACGATCGATATTTCGTTGAGTTGAGGCCCAAATTCTCGCGGAGGCTTACCCTCGAGCGCTTTCGCGATTGCGGCGATGTGCTCGGGAGTGTTTCCGCATCAGCCGCCGGCAATATTGATCAGGCGGCCATCTGCAAACTCAGACAGATAGTGCGCCATGTCTTGGGGTCCGAGATCGAAGCCTGTCTCCGACAGCGGATTCGGCAGCCCAGCATTGGGATAAGCCGAGATCGCCACATCTGCCTTTTCCGAGAGTTCCCCCAGAAATGGATACATGAGATCGGGACCAAGAGAGCAGTTGAGTCCCACCG
>QHZV01000324.1:1482-6182 GCA_003224785.1 Acidobacteriota bacterium | reverse complement strand
GTTCCACTCCGGCTCCGGGCCGCGGTCGGGAAAGTATCCCAAGTCGCCGTAGCCTCGTGCGATGGAGCCGCCCATCAGGACCACGCGGCGAAGTTTGCGGAATGTTTCTTTGTCGCGATCAATCAGCGCGCCAATATTGACCAGCGGGCCAATCCCAACCAGCGTAATTTTTCCGGGATTTGTGCGGATCTGATCCAAAATAAAGTCCACGGCTTGCGGATGAGTTGTACGGGCAAAGTGTCCGGCCTCGGCGTATGCTCGCTGCGTGAAGGAGCTGGTTTGGGTATGGATTCCGATGCCGACCGGAATGTCCGAGTGCCCAGTTTCGCCGAGCAGCCGGTCGAGTAATTTTGCTCGAGTTTCGGTGTCGCCGAAGGCGGTGGTGATCCCGAGAATTTGCAGCTCAGGACTCCTCAGGGCCAATGCGACGGCGAAGGCATCGTCAACGTCGTCGCCGATGTCGGTATCAATGATGATTTTCTCAGGAGTGGAGTTCTGTGGGCAGCAGAATGGAGCGAGCGACAGGAAGAGAAAAAATATCCAGAGTGTTCGTCTCAACAAGGGTGATCTCGATGCGCGCGTTTAGATTTCGCCTCTCAACTCCATAAGCACTACACTGCTTCGTAAGGTTCCTCTCCGCCCTCTTTTGTGGGGCGTTTCGGAATGACACCACGTTTGCCTTCGTTTGATGTCCAGGAAACATTAGCTGACGAACGGAAGCTTGCGCAGCCTCTTTCCATTGAGTGCGAACATCGCGTTTGCGACCGCTGGCGCAATCGGTGGAACACCGGGCTCCCCAAGGCCGCCGGGATCATCGCCACTTGGCACGAGATAGACTTCAACCTCCGGCATGTCACTCATGCGGAGCACTTGGTACCCGTCGAAATTGGTCTGCTCAACCGCGCCATCCTTAATTGTAATCGCGCCGTAAAGAGCTGCGCTCAATCCATAGGCCATCGCACCTTCACTCTGCGCCTCAGCGCCGTTGGGGTTGATGACCACGCCGCAATCTATGGCGGAGAACACGCGCTCGACCTTGGGCGAGCCATCTGATTTCGTGGAAACCTCCGCAACTTGAGCTACGTAACTTCCGAAAGAACGATGGCAGGCGACACCACGAGCCCATCCTTTTGGCAGAGGCTTGCCCCATCCGGATTTCTCGGCAACAGTCTGCAGCACTTTTTTCAGGCGCTCGGTGGAGAGGCGCTCATCGTCATCGGGGTCAGCGTTCGGGTCTTTCAACATGCGCGGCGGATCGAGCAATTGCAGTCGAAATTGGACTGGATCCGCTTTGGCGGCTACGGCGAGTTCATCAATGAAGCTTTCGACAGCGAACGCATTCATGGCGTCGGCAACGGAGCGCCACCACGCAACCGGCACTCCGGTGGGCGCGTTGCTGTGTTCGACTCGAAGATTAGGGATGTTGTACGGAACTGCCGAGGCGCCATCCATCTCTGATTTGTGCGGAGGAGCCTTCGGGTTCCAATAAGCGTTGATAGATGTGGAAAGAAGATGATGGCGCCACGCGATCGGCTTGCCTTGGCTATCTAAAGCGGCGGTCATGTGGTGGTAAGCCGCGGGACGATAGAAGTCGTGCGTCATGTCGTCTTCGCGTGTCCATACCAGCTTGATTGGCTTGCCTGTAATTTTTGCGATCTGCGCGGCTTCGACAGGAAAATCCGCCATGTAGCGACGTCCAAACCCGCCCCCCGAGAGAAGCGTGTGAACAATGACGCGCTGCGGAGGCAGGCCGGCAATCTTCGCAATCGAACGCTGCACCCAATCAGGCGATTGGGTTGCCGCCCATGACTCCCAGCGATCAGCCCCGGGAGCGACGGTGATGTTCATCGGTTCCATGGTGGCGTGCGCAAGGAACGGGAGTTCGTAAACCGCTTCGATTCGTGTCGAATCGGCCGGCAGTTTGTCCACATCTCCGTCGTTGCGAACTACTGTGCCGGAAGATTTCGCGCGTTGCTCGAATTCGGCAGCCAGGCTGGCACTGGTTTCGTTTGCGTGAGGACCGCGGTCCCATTCGATCTTGAGCGCGCGACGACCTTGCAGTGCCGACCACGTGCTGTCTGCAACTACGGCGATCCCGCCCGCGCTGTGAGCATCTGGCTCGATGGCTTCGATCTGGAATACGTCTTTAACCCCGAGAACTGCTTTTGCTGCGGTTGCATCGAAACTTTTCACCTTGCCACCAAAAGTTGGGCAGCGGGCCACGACCGCGTACAACATGTCGGGAACCTTTGCGTCGAGGCCGAATTCCGCAGTGCCATCGGTCTTCGAGGGTATTTCAACTCGCGGAATGGAGCGGCCAATGATCGTGAAATCTTTCGGATCTTTGAGCCGGACGTCGTCCTCCGCTGGCATGGGCAACTTTGCTGCGGTCGCGGCGACTTCTCCGTAAGTGAAGCTCCGCTTGGTGTCGTTATCAATTACAGTTCCATTTTTTGCTGAGCATCGTTCGCGATCCACACCCCACTTTTGTGCCGCAGCGGAGATGAGCATCTCGCGCGCAGTAGCACCGGCTCGCCGCAAATCCATGTAGGTTGTGCGCACGCTGGTGCTGCCACCGGTGCCGAGATGCCGATACAGGTCGGTACGCGTTTCTGCCTGCTGAATCTCGACTTTCGGCCAATCAACTTCCAGTTCATCGGCGAGGATCATCGGCAGCGTGGTCTTAATTCCCTGGCCGATTTCGGATCTGGACCCGCAACCGCAGGCGCGGCCATGAAGTCATGCCGCAGCGAGAAGCCGATGACGAGTGCTGCGGCGCCCGAAGCCACAGTTGAAACGAAGGCTCGTCTAGTGATGGCCATTGCCGCCTCCTGCTGCGCGCTGAATCGCGCGGCGAATGCGTTGGTAGGTTCCGCAGCGGCAAATGTTGCCGGACATCTCGTCGTTGATTTGCTCGACGGTGGGATGAGGCGTCTTCGCCAGCAGAGCGGCCGCGGCCATGATTTGTCCGGATTGGCAGTAGCCACACTGCGGCACTTGTTCTTCAATCCACGCCTGCTGCAGCGGGAATTTGACTTCCTGTTTCAGTCCTTCGATGGTGGTGACCTTCTTGCCTTCGACACTTGAAATCGGAGTCGAACATGAGCGGACTGCTACGCCATCCACGTGCACGGTGCAGGCGCCGCACAGAGCCATACCACAACCATATTTCGTGCCGGTCAGGCCGATGGTGTCGCGGAGTACCCAGAGCAGAGGAGTTTCAGGAGATACATCTACTTCGCGGGGCTCACGATTCACGACAAAACGGGTGGTCGCCATGAGGAAATTTCTCCAGAGTGGCGCTGTATTAGACAACAGGGACGAAAGGAGGTTAGCACAGCCTGCGACGGCGATGCCAGCGCGCGGTCGTCAATCGGTGACTGGCGATACAATGCAGAACGGTGTTGGTTCCGGGCACGCATTGATTATGAAATGGCGCTCGCTTGAAGAATCCGCCTTGCAGACGGAGACGCGTTCACTGCGGGCGATCTACGCCGAACGTAAGGAACTGATCGCGAAATATGTTCCGACGGGAATACAGACCGTTCATGCGCGCGCTGTTGAGGAGTTAAAGCAATCGGACATCGCGAGTCGAGCGTTACAAGCTGGAGCCGACGCTCCAGAATTCGAGCTTCCTGATCAAAATGGAAAACTTGTTCGCTCCGCCGATCTCCATGCTCGCGGGAGAGTGGTCATTTTTTTCGTTCGGGGACGATGGTGCCCGTTCTGCGTAGCTCAGACGCAGGCCATGAACGCTATTGTTCCGAACTTAAAAGAGTTGAAAGCCTCGCTGGTGGCGATCTCTCCCCAGACGGTACACCAGTCTTATCTGATGGCGGACCAGCACCATCTCCAGTTTCCGCTCTTGAGCGACGCAGAGAACCATGTGGCGCGGCAATTCGGGCTCTTGTATCGAGTGCCTGAATATCAACAGGATGTCTATCGCCGCGTATTCGTCAACTTGCCATTTCTGAATGGGAACGACAGCTGGGAATTGCCGATTCCTGCGGTTTACATTTTCGGTCAAAGTGGTTCGGGCACTGCTTCAGTGCTGTATGCGAGAGCAGATCCAGATTACATGGAGCGCCCGGAGCCGAGCGAGATCCTGGACTTCCTGTCAAAGACGTCCTGCTAGCCATGTTCATCCGTCACACACGCGCTGTTCAGCTGTCCTAAACAATTCGACTTCTGTTCACTAAAATTCCCAAATAAGACCGCTTCTTCCGAAACGGACAACCAACAGTTTCGGAGAGCACTCCCCCAGAACAGGCGCCCACCATCTGTTAGCGCATGTGGTGGGCGCGTCTGACCCAGGCACAGAATGAGCAGCACATTACTGAAGTTCCACGAGATCGGCCCAGAGCGCTTCGACGCGGCGATATTGGCAGCGGCGATCGAGGCCTCGCCACAGCCTCTGGCGATTACCGAAAACGGAAATGTAATTTACGAAAATCACAGTTTTGCACAGCTAATGTCCGCGGCATCCCTCAAAAACGTGGGACCAGCGTCAGCTGATCCCGGCTGGCAGACCATCAACTTCGCTGTTGCAGGACGAAAGCTTTCACTCACAACCGCTCGAGTTGAGGGTGGTGATCTGCGGAAATCGTCATGCGATGTGGCGCTGCAGGAATCTGGAGTAAGCAAGGGTGCTGCAGAACGCTTGCGCAAGATCAGAGAACTCGCGCAGCAGATCACGACGA
>QHZV01000324.1:0-1470 GCA_003224785.1 Acidobacteriota bacterium | reverse complement strand
CCACGGCCGCTGATGTTTCTTGCAGCATGAAGGCCAGAACCTCTTGCGGGACGGGCGCATTCCACACTGGCGCGAACGATTGCCGGTGCAGTGGAGACGGGCCATGCTCGCGCAAGGCTGAGAGATGCTTGGGCGTGCTGTAGCCCTTATTTGAGCTCAGGCCATAAACCGGGAATACCGGGTCCCATTCTGCGATCATGCGGTCGCGATAGACTTTCGCAATGATAGAAGCGGCCGCGATGGATGCCGAAAGGGCGTCGCCATGAATGATGGCGCGTTGTGGCAGCGGGCAGTCGAGTTTCATGGCATCAACCAGAAGGTGGTCGGCGGTGGGATTCAGTTGTGCCACGGCTTCTTGCATGGCCACTCGCGATGCGTGATAGATGTTGATTTGATCAATGCGGGCAGCATCCACCGCGGCAACGGACCACGCTATGGAGTGCTCGCGTATGCGTTCCGCCAAAACTTCACGGCGGTCTGCGAGCAGGAGTTTCGAATCGCGCAAGCCACGAATGCGGTAAGTCGAATCCAGTATGACCGCGGCTGCAACGACTGGTCCAAACAACGACCCACGGCCGACTTCATCTACACCGGCCACCAGCGTTGCCCCGGAACTCCAGGCAAGTTTCTCGTATTTCAGAGTGCAGCGGAGGCGCTTCAACAGCCGCAATTTCGCCGCCGAAGCCGAAATTTCCTTAGCCGGACGGGGTTGAGTTTGGGAAGGCACGGGTTGTGGTGATGTTGGCCCACCTGGGCCTGTGTGCGCAAGTGCAAATCTGCTCTGACATGCTGATCTGCGAGCGGTTTTAGCCGACTTTGACCAACATGCAGGTGATGTCATCATGCTGCGGAGTGGATCCGACAAAGGCATTTACCTCGGTGATCATGCGTTGCAAGAGCAGATCAGGCGCCATTCCCGCATTCGTTTCGAGGACCGCCAGCAATCGCGTTTCACCATATTCTTCGTCAAACTCGTTCACAGCTTCAACCAGACCGTCGGTGAAGATGACCAGCCAGTCGCCGGATGACAGACTGACCTGGCCTTGATCGTAAGGCGCGTCCTGCTGAATTCCGAGCGGCAGCCCTCCATTTTCCAGGCGTTCGATCGCTCCCGCAGCTCGCCGAAGAATCGGATTGTTGTGTCCAGCATTGATGTAATTGAGCATGCGCGAGGCGGAGTCGAATTCGGCAAGAAACGCCGTAGTGAAGCGGCGACCATCCTGGCTGTTGCAACAGGCATATCGGTTCATGCCTGCAACAAGATCTTTTAATGAACATGGCGTAATTGAAAGCGTCTTCAGGCTAGCTTGGAAAGTCGCCATCAGCAGGGCGGCCGGAATACTTTTGCCTGCAACATCGGCGACTGCCATCAAGAAATGGTTCTCATCTGGAGCGGAACCCTCGCGCGCAAACACGTCATAGTAGTCGCCCGCAACCGTGTTTGCCGGGCGCGTAGAAAATGCGATTGTC
>QHZV01000323.1:2582-3561 GCA_003224785.1 Acidobacteriota bacterium | reverse complement strand
GGTTGTCGCTGCGCAAGCTGTCGAAAGAGAGTCAGGTACAGGAAAGCACTCAGCAATCAGCACTCAGCATTCAGCCAAGCAAAGAGCTATGAGCTGCGAGCTTTGAGCCCCGAGTGATCAGCTCTAATTTTAGTAAGCCGATGTAACAAGAGTGAACCAGCACTGATTGCTCAGTGCTCGCCGCTCACCGCTCAAAGCTTCCCCATTGATTGACCGAATGCTGAGTGCTGAATGCGGAGTGCTGCCTTGCTACAATGCATTCAGTCCCCAAATCACCATGAAATGTCCTTTTTGCGGCTTTGCTAACGACAAGGTCGTGGATTCGCGCGAGAGCAAGGAAGCCGATTCCATCCGGCGGCGGCGCGAGTGTCTCAAGTGCGAGAAGCGCTTTACTACCTACGAACGGATTGATGAAATTCCGTACATGGTGGTGAAGAAAGATGGACGGCGAGAGAAATTCGATCGCCAAAAAGTTTTGAACGGACTGCTGCGAGCCTGCGAAAAGCGTCCGGTGCCGATCAGCAAGCTGGAGCAAATCGTCAACGAGGCCGAAGGATTTGTTATCGAGTCGGCGGAGCGCGAACGCAAGACCAGCGAAGTCGGCGAGTTGATCATGAACCGATTGCGGCGATACGACAAAGTGGCGTATGTGAGGTTCGCGTCGGTGTATTTGGATTTCAAAGACGTGCAGGAATTCATGGCGGAGCTGAAGGACTTGCTCAAGACCAAAGAAGCAGGAGAGCCACAAACCAAGGGAGTGGCAAAGCCCATATAGCGAGGAGAAACTGGTTTTTTGGGCTTGAGATCCTTACTGGGCCCGGGGTGGTTCGCGGGGAAAGAGCCACGAGTTTCAAAAAGGCGCAAACGAGCTACTTGCAATCTTCAGTGCATCATTGCAAACCTCAAAAGCGTAATGTGGCAATGATTCAATCCCCCGATGATTCAGCGATTCAATCTTCATGACTCATAAAATCACTCT
>QHZV01000323.1:0-2565 GCA_003224785.1 Acidobacteriota bacterium | reverse complement strand
CGTGGTCCGCATTCTTGAGGCTACCGGCCTGAAGTTCGAGTGGGAAACTGTTCAAGCCGGCGCCGAAGCTTTCGAAAAATACAAAGAGTACATTCCCAAGGAACTGACGGCCTCGATTGAGCGCACGCATGTCGCCCTGAAAGGTCCGATCACCACCCCGGTCGGCGGAGGTTTTGCCAGCATCAATGTGCAATTGCGCAAGCAATTCGAGCTATATGCCAACTTTCGCCCTGTGCGGAATCTTCCGCACATTCCCACGCGATATCCGGACATTGACCTGGTGATCGTGCGAGAAAATACCGAGAGTCTTTACTCAGGGCTGGAGCACGAGGTCGTGCCCGGAGTTGTCGAGAGCCTGAAGATCATCACGGAGAAGGCCTCCACTCGCATCTCCCGCTTTGCTTTTGAATACGCACGAAACAATAAGCGCAAGAAGGTCCATGCGATTCACAAAGCCAACATCATGAAATTGTCTGATGGATTGTTTCTGCGCTGCTCGCGCACGGTGTCGAAGGACTATCCGGAAATCACGTACGGCGAACACATTGTGGACAACACCTGCATGCAGTTGGTGATGAATCCTTATCAGTACGACGTTATGGTCATGGAGAACCTCTACGGCGACATCATTTCGGATCTCTGCGCCGGCTTGGTCGGCGGACTCGGGCTAGTGCCTAGCGCAAATCTTGGCGATAGTTGTGCGATTTTTGAAGCCGTGCACGGATCGGCGCCGGATATCGCCGGGAAAAATCTCGCCAATCCCACTGCCCTGCTTCGTTCGGCTCTGCTCATGCTGCGGCACATTGGGGAGCCGGAAGCCGCAATGAAGATTCGTAATGCGCTGGATATGGTCTATCGCGACCGGGACAAGCTGACCAAAGATGTGGGCGGCAGATCGGGAACGAAAGAGTTCGCGGACGAAGTGATCAAGGCGATGCAGGCCTGAAACCCGGCGGGCGAGGGCGCCCGCCCCACGCAATTTCTGTGAAATAAAAAAGGGCGGCAAGCTGCCGCCCTTCAAGAATCTTAATCCCAGTTCACAACATCTTCACGCTTTCGACGTGGATGGAATCTCCCATTACGTGGCCGGTCACTGCTACGTGATGGCCTTCATGTCCGGTCAAGGTGTCCGGATTATCAACCGCCAGAACTTTCTGGCCTTCATCGGTTACAACCACCAACTTTTCGCCGGCCTTCACGCACTTCTTGGTGCACTCGGCGGACTTGGCGTTTGCGCCCTTGACGCCGCACTTGGAGTCGGACACGTATCCGTTCACGGTGGTTGAGTCCTCTGCAAAGGTCACACCCACCATCATGAACATGACGCACAGGGCAAGACAGATCAGCAACAGCTTTCTCATGGCGAATATCTCCTCAATTTTCCGCGGCTGGGCCGCATTTATTAAACGCCTCGGTGCTCTTGTTGACAGACTTCCATCAAAAAAGAGTGGCGGCAGGTTTACTACGACTTACAACGGCGAAACTATATCACAAACAAAATTGAAGGTTGTTACGTGCGAGTCACTTACTAGCGGTGCGCGTTGCAGGACGCTGCGGAGCGGGCGGCGCCGGGGAGACGTAGATCACCTCGCCAGGCCGGGCATAGTGGAACTGCTCGCGGGCTTCTTTCTCGATCCTCTTCGGGTCGGTCTTGAGTTGATCAATTTGGCTGGAAAATTGTGCATTGTTCTGCTGCAGCCCACGAATTTCCTTTTGCAACTGCTGGTACTCAGTACGTTTTGAGCGATAGACCACCATACCGTTGCTGCCGAACATTACGTGCGCAAACAACCAGATGGCGAGCAAGGAAACTGCACCGGTGGCAATGCGGGTGCGAAGAGAATAGAGCGTCTGCAGTAGAGGTTCGAGCCGGATGCGGGCACTCTTTGCAAAAGCTTCGGCGTGGTCGGCCCCGTGCGTGAGAGTACGCAGCCTGGTCTCTTGCGACGGCACTATGCGGATTTTAGGGACGCTTACTCGAAAATCCATTTTTTCGCCGTGGCACTTAGAGTTTGCAGTCCTGCTTCGCTCGACGCTTCCGAATAAACCCGAACGACCGGTTCCGTTCCCGACAACCTGTAGCAGACCCAGGAGCCGTCATCGAGCACCAGTTTGAGACCGTCCTTCCGGACAACCTCGTTAACCTTGCGTCCGCCAAAACTGTGCGGATCAAGGCGTAACTTTTCAGTAAACTTGCCTTTCACCTCCGGCGTCAAGCGGAAGTTCTCTCGTGTGGGATAAAAGGAACCAACTTTGACAAACAGCTCTCGCAACTGCTGCCCCAGCGATTTTCCGCGCCGTGCAGCCATTTCGCAACACAGCAATCCGGCAAGCACACCATCTTTTTCCGGAACGTGGTAGCGGACGGAAAGCCCAGCGCTCTCTTCCCCGCCGATGGCAATTTTGTCTTGCTTGATGAGTTCGCCGATATATTTGAAGCCGACTGGGGTTTCGTGCAACTCGACATTGTGATGCCTGGCAAGAGCATTGATTAAATTCGTGGTCGCCACCGATTTACCAACGCCGTTCTTCCAGCCTCGGCTTTCGACCAGATAATCGAACAAC
>QHZV01000322.1 GCA_003224785.1 Acidobacteriota bacterium | reverse complement strand
TCGGGCGTTTTCACATGGGTTGACCAAACTACCGGTGCGACGAACACTCAGGATCTCTATCAGTGGGCCGGAAGTCACGGTGTCACAAGCAACAACGCACAGAGTCCGGCCACTGCGGCTGTGTTCGCCGCTTATCCCGCGTCGAACTTGGGAAGCATTACCCCGGCTGTTAATGGTGACCCGAATGTTAACCGAATCGACTGGCAAGTCGCGAATCCGACGGTAACTTACTACCCGGCTGTTCGTGTTGACTTTACGCCGAATGAAAAGATGAGGTTTAACGTTGCCTGGAACATGACCAAGGGCACGCAGCCGTCAACTAACGCCCCTGATTTTCCGGGTTCAACGTGGGCAAAAACGGGCGCGGGAAACACAAATAAGAATTACTCTGCTTCGTTCGGTTTTGACTGGACGCTATCGCCCAACGTTGTGAACGAATTTCGCGGCGGATATCTCTACAACGCCGACCTGTTCTCCTATAATGCGGCACCGATCGACATCAATGTGCCGCAAGTTGCCTGGGCGTATCCCGGTGCCGGTGGCCAGCGCAGCACTCAGATGAACGGTACTGTTGACTGGCTACTGGTCGGAACCTTTTATCCGCTCCTGAATGCCTCCGACACGATTAGCTGGCAAAAGAAGGCACATAGCTTCAATTTTGGCTTCTCCTGGTATCAAGAACAAGATCACTATTACAACGCAGTCCAGGGATTCCCTGTAGTGACTTTGGGACTTGTGACCGGAGATGCCGCTACCAACGCAATCGGCAGCATCCCCGGCCTGACCGGCACTCAGCGCGCTCAAGCGCAACAGTTGTACGCGATTCTTACCGGCAGGATTTCAGGAATCAATGGCGAGTACGCCTATGACCCGAACACCAAGCAATATAACTCAACAAAACTCCTGGGATACAACCTTGACGAGTTGCAGCGGGCCTGGGCGCTGCACTTTCAAGATTCCTATCGTTTGCGGCCGAATCTGACCCTGAACTACGGGCTGCGCTGGGATTTTACCGGTCCAGACCACGACCTCACCGGCGGCTACCACAACGCAGATCCAGCCGCGATGTTTGGTCCGTCTGGATTCTACAATTTATTTAATCCGGGGTCTTTCAAGGGTGACCCGAATCCTCAAATTGCGCAACGTCCACGGCCTTTCAATAGCTGGAACGTCAGCCCTCAGCCAGCGCTCGGAATTGCCTGGAATCCGCACGGCGGCGACGGCTGGATGGGCAAACTACTCGGCGGGGACCGAACCGTAATCCGCGCCGGAACGTCACTAAAGAAGTTCACGGAGCCCCAACAGTACTTCTGGAACCAAGCCTCCGACATCGGAGCATTCTTCTATCAGTTTTTCAATCTCACCTCGAACAATACCGGCAGCACAAATAGCTTCGCACCGGGAAGCTACATTTTGAACACTCCTTTGACGTATTTAAAAAGCGAGGCGGAGTCTGATTTCACTTTTGCCGGTGGTCCCGGCGCAAACGGCATTGACCCGAACATCAAACAGCCGTATAGCGAATCGTGGAACTTTGGTGTTCAGCGGCAGTTAGGGAACACAAGGGCGCTGGAGATACGTTATGTCGGCAACCGAACGCTACGGCAGTGGATGTATCAGGACATCAACGAGGTCAACATCTTCCAGTCTGGATCTTATGGGGTTCTCACGAACGTCAAGGCGGCGCAGCAAAACTTAGCGATTAACAACGCCAGCGGCAACGCAAACTATCAGGGCTCGTTCGCAAATCATGGATTGCCAGGACAACAACCCACTCCTCTGTTCGACGCCGCGTTTGCTGGTGAGTCGGCAGGCGCTGACGGCAGCCTTGCCGATTACACCGATTTCAACTTTTCCACGATGGTGCAGATGGGAGAGGCAGGATCGCTTGCAGGAAGACTCACCAATAACAACGGTACTACCCTATACTTCTGCAACCTGATGGCGGATTCCTCTGGAAATAATCCATTCGGACCCTGCACAAACTCGCTGAATGGTGTGAACTGGGCTGGCGGGCCAGGGCCGGGTTTGCCGAGCAACTTCTTCCAAGCCAATCCGTTTGAATCAGGCAACGGAGCTTTGTACCTGGTTGCTCAGGGGTATTCGAATTACAACGCAATGCAGATTGACTTCCGGCAGCGGCAGTGGCATGGGTTGCAATTCGATGCGAATTACACGTGGGGGAAGACCCTTGGCATTAGTAGCCCGAACAATTGGCAAGGTCAGACCTACACCTTTACTCTGCGCAATCCGCGCTTGGGTTATGGGCCCTCACTCTTTGACATCCGGCACTCCCTGAATATCAACGGCACATTTGATCTTCCATTTGGGCATGGCAAGGCATTCCTTGGTCAGAACAAGGTGTTGGACAAGCTTGTGGGTGGCTGGACGGTTGGCACTATCTTTAATTTCCAGACTGGCACCCCGTTCCTTTTGGGAGGCGGCAGCGGGAACGGCGACCCCTTTACAGCAAGTACTTTTAACAACAACCCGAATGCCGACGGTTTAGGCGATGGCGGAGTCGTTTTGCATGGCGTGACCCCATCCCAGTTGCAGAGTGCGATTGGCGTATATCGAATACCGGGATCGACTCAGGTTTCGCTCATCAATCCCAAGTACCTAGCCACGTCGTCTGGCCCGAACATCGGTGGTGGAGCGAACCCAGCTTTCATTACTCCGAATACAACACCCGGTACGATCGGACAGCGTGTCTGGTTGTACGGACCGAAGTACTGGAATGACGACCTGTCTATATCGAAGCGGTTTCCGATTCGCGAGAGCGTGAGCTTCACATTCCAGGCTGAAATGCTGAACGTCTTCAACCATCCCAATTTTCAGCAGGGGCCTGGATCTGGCTGCAACTATTACTGCACCTCGGCTGGGTACCAGTTCCCGTTTATCCAGGGCAGTGGGTTTGGCATCGGAGGAATTTCGCCGAACTACAACGTTGACTCTCCCAATCAGGGAGCACGGGTGATAGAACTGCGGGCGAACATCGAATTCTGAAAATTCTTGCTCACCGGTGATGCAATCGCAGTTAAACGGCTGCGATTGCATCGGCTTTTTTGTCAGCCTGTGATTGGTTACTAATGACTCGGGGAGTTTCGGACTTGCAGGAGAGTTGTCTCCCTAGGACGACGACCGCCGCTCTTGCAGTGCCTGTTTGAGCGACTGTCCCGCGTACTGGATGTGCTGCTTGAGGAGTTTGCAGGCGTCCGGAACGTCGCGCTGGCGGCACAATTCTAAAATCTGATGGTGCTCTTCGTTCGCGCGCTTGATCCCGTGCGTCAGATAGAGCTGCAGGCGGGTGTAGCGCTCGCCGCTATTATTGACGTTGCGGATGATGGTCATAGAGTATGGGCGCTCAGCGCGCGAATAGAGAATCGAGTGAAACTGCCAGTTCAGGCGTCCCCACGAGAAAAGATGATCTTCGCGCTGGAGTTCGCTTTCGTAGCGGCGCAGCACGACATCGGCTTCTGCAAAGTCACTATCAGTGAGACGCGGGATCGAGTATTTCAGGATTTCCGGCTCAAGCAGGGCGCGGATGGTGAACAATTCTTCGATGTCGGTGGGTGATAGCGCGGGAACAATTGCGCCGCGATTGGGAACGATTGTGATGAGCCCTTCGGCATCGAGTTGGCGCAGGGCTTCGCGGACCGGAATCCGGCTCACGTGATACTGCACAGCAATCGCGTCCTGACGGAGCTGCGCTCCTTCGGGGATGGCGCCGCGGATTATTTCTTCGCGCAATTTATCAGCAACCGCCGAAGTCAGCGACTGGCGCGGGATTGCCGATTCTGGTGCAGCTGCGAAGTTCATGTTAGTCACCACATCATAGCGGTACGCGGAAGTGCGCGCAATGACTGAATAGCGGTCGTAATCAGCTGGCGACCTTATTAGTGCCTCGAACTAACGTGCTCCGGGCTCTCAGCCGGCACTGCGGTTTCCGCCTTTGTGCGCACTAACCAATACACAGGAATTCCTAAGATCACAATCAACAAGCCAGGCCAGGTTGTCGCGGGTCGAAAAGCGAACAGCACGAGCAAAATAGTTGCGGCGGTCAGGATATAAGCCGCAGGAACGATTGGGTATCCCCAGGTGCGGTACGGTCGCGGCATGTCCGGCCGCTTCGATCGCAAACGGAAAACAGCAGCAACGGTGAGCACGTAGAAAATGAGGGCGGCTGAGATCACATACTCAAGCAAGCTGCTGTAGAGATTTCCAAACACGCCGGTTTCTGGATTGTAGGTTCTAGGAAGCACCAACAGAATCGCCCACAAGCCCTGAATCCACA
>QHZV01000311.1 GCA_003224785.1 Acidobacteriota bacterium | reverse complement strand
ATGGACTGCGGGTTACACCGGGTCTCTAAGTTACGACCACATGCAGCGCATCCTCGGCACTGAATATGGTGGCATGGGCGAGGTGCTCTCGAATCTGTATGCCGTCACCGGCAAGCCCTATTACTTGCATGTTGCGCAACGCTTCGACAAGAAATGGTTCTTCGATCCGCTCGCGTCCCATCGCGATGAACTCAAGGGACTGCACGTGAACACACACATCCCGCAGGTGATTGCCGCAGCGCGTTATTACGAACTCACCGGCGATCGCTATTACCGCGACATTGCCGAATATTTCTGGGATGAAGTTGTCAGCGAACGCAGCTACTGCACAGGTGGAACCAGCAATCATGAATCCTGGAACACCGACCCTGGCAAGCTCGCGAATGAGCTCAGTACGAGCACGACTGAAGATTGCTGCGCATACAACATGATGAAACTTACGCGCCATCTCTTCGGTTGGTCCCCGGACGCGCGGTATATGGATTACTACGAACGATTGGTATTCAATCACCGCCTCGGAACCATCAATCCTGAAGATGGCACCATGATGTACTACTTGCCGCTAGCTTCAGGTTACTGGAAGACCTTCGGCAAACCATACGATTCGTTATGGTGCTGCACTGGGACAGGATCAGAGGAATACGCCAAGCTGACCGATACGATCTACTTCCACGATGATGATTCGCTTTACGTGAATCTGTACATAGATTCAAATCTCGAATGGCCGGAAAAAGGCCTCCACATAAAACAGGAAACTCGCTTCCCGGAGCAGCCAGGAACAACGATCACGATTTCCGCCAAGAATCCCCAACAGCTTGAACTTAATTTGCGTATTCCGTACTGGGCGCAAGGCGGTAGCGTAAAACTCAACGGCGCTGCCCTACAAGCTTTTTCAAGTCCCAGTAGTTATCTCACACTTAATCGTGTTTGGAAGTCAGGCGACAGGATCGAACTCAGCCTTCCGATGAGCCTTCACGTTGACAGCATGCCCGATGATCAATCGATGCAGGCGATGATGTACGGCCCGCTGGTGCTGGCTGGCCGCTTTGATTCTGTTTCCAAAGAGATGCTGTACGGCGATTACGAGCCCAAGCCTGACGATCAGTACAAAGTTCCGGAAATCGTTGCGGACGCAAACAAACCAACCGCCTGGGTCGAAGTTGATAATAGGCAGCCACTAACCTTTAGCGCCCTTGGGCAGTCAAAGCCAATGTCGTTGCTTCCGCTGTACCAAATCATCAGCCAACGTTATGCGGTGTATTGGAAGGTAAACACTAAGCCGGTGTGAGTCGGAACTCCACTCAGTAATTGTGCTGAATTCTTTACCGTGGAATTCGAGGAAGATTCGCATGATTCGTAATCTCCGTTGGGCGTTGCTATGTGGTGTGGGACTGGCGTCGGCCTTCTGTGGCGCGCAACCTGGTGCTCCGTCACGAGAAAAATCACCCGGTGTTGATTCCCGCCGTCAACAACTGCTGTCGCTCTTCGACGAGCAGTGGGAATACGAAATGCGCGTCCATCCGGAATTTGCGACCGCTCTGGGTGATAACCGCTACAACGACCGCCTCGATAATGAATCCGCCGAAGCCGTTCAGTCGGAACTCGAACAGGCGCGCAAGTTCCTCGCCCGCTTTGAGGCCATTGATCCGTCGAGCCTATCCCAGCAAGACAAGCTCAGCCGAGAACTCATGATTCGCGAATTGCGTCTCGACCTCGAAGGCGCGCGATTCAAGCATTGGGAGATGCCGGTCAATCAGCGTGACGGCCCACATCTGGATTTTCCCGACTTGATTACGATTACCCCGTTCAACACGACTCATGATTATGACAACTATCTCTCGCGTCTGCGCCAGATGCCCAACGTGTTCGATCAGGTCATGGCAAACATGCGGCTGGGAATGCGTGATGGACTCATGCCGCCGCGCTATCTGCTGGAAAAAGTTGCGCCCGAAGCCGAGGATGTGGCAAGCAAGACAGGCGAGGATAGCCCGTTTTACAAGCCCCTGAAGGAATTCCCTTCCAGCGTTGCCGATGCCGACCAGAAGCGGCTACGCGAAGCCGTGCTGAAAGTGATTGCCCATCAAATCATTCCGGCTTATCAGCGCTTCGTCACGTTCATGCGAAATGAATACGCACCGCACGGCCGCACCGAGCCCGGAGTTTGGGCCCTTCCCGATGGCGACGCCCGCTATAGATACGCCATTCGGCGCATGACCACGACCGATTTATCCCCCGATCAAATCTACGAAATCGGAATGAAGCAGCTTAAAGAGACTGAAGCAGAGATGTTGGCAGTCGCGAAACAGTTTGGCTTTGACGATCTCGCGAGCTTCAACCAGCACATCAAGGATGATCGCAAGTTATACGCGACTTCAGGGCAGCAAGTCCTCGATCTCTACGCCAAATACGTTCACGACATGGAGCCGGAACTCCCAAAACTTTTTGGACGGCTACCCAAGGCGAAACTCGTCGCTATTCCAATGGAAACAGCGCGCGCAAAAAATGGGGTTCCTGCCGACTACACCACCGGCACGCCTGACGGCTCGCGTCCTGGGCACATCAGACATCACCTGCAGGTTTCGCTCGCACAGGAGCTGCCGGACCTTCCCAACTTCCGCAAGCATGGCGGATACACCGCCTTCGTCGAGGGATGGGCGCTGTACTCCGAACGGCTGGGCAAAGAAGTTGGACGCTATCAGGATCCGTATAGCGAATACGGGCGTCTTGAGAACGAAATGTGGCGTGACATCCGGCTTGTGATCGACACCGGCGTCCACTCCAAGCACTGGTCGCGCGATCAGATGGTTGAGTATTTCCACAAATACACCGCGATGGATGAACCCAACATTCAAACGGAAGTCGACCGTTACATTTCCTGGCCCGGACAAGCGCTTGCCTACAAGCTCGGTCAGTTGGAAATTCTCAAGTTGCGTGAAGAAGCGCGCCAGAAGCTTGGCAACAAATTTGACCTTCGCGCCTTCCACGATGAAGTCCTTGATAGCGGCGCTCTGCCGCTGGACGTATTGCATTCGCAACTCGAAGCCTGGATCGCCCAGCAGCAATAAGCCATCTGGCAACATGATTTGACTCAGCTCGGGCAACCATCGCAAACTCAATTACGCAACCATGAGGATCTCCCGCCGTCACTTTGTCATACTCTCCGCAGCTGCCTCGGCTTCTCGCTTGTTCGCTCAGGGTGTGGCGCCGCGATCCGTAAAGCCGCAGGCCAAGCCTGCTCCATCCGGGAAACCCTTCGACGCGCACTTTGTTGACGTGGCCGCAATGGCTGGCCTGACCGCACCCGTTATCTACGGCAATGCGGAATCCAAAGACTACATTCTTGAAGCGACAGGCTGCGGCTGTGCTTTCTTCGACTACGACAATGATGGCTGGATGGACGTCTTCATACTCAGTGGCACCAAGGTCGAAGGCGCTCCGCCGGGGGCCACCAATCGCTTATATAAAAACAATCGCGACGGAACCTTTACGGATGTGACTGAAAAATCCGGCCTGCGCTATGCCGGCTGGGCATCCGGCGTTTGCGTTGGCGATTATGACAACGATGGCTTCGAGGATTTGTTCATCACGTATTTCGGCCAGAACCAGCTCTATCGAAATAATGGCGACGGCACGTTCACGGATGTCACCAAAGAAGCAGGACT
>QHZV01000310.1 GCA_003224785.1 Acidobacteriota bacterium | reverse complement strand
GTCAGCGGCCCTTTGCAGTTCTCGCCACACTCCCGTGTACGAGTACGGGAGCCGACCGATGTTGACAGGACTCGCGAAAAATCAATCGTGATCGGCAGGAAATTGCGTCGTCTACTTCCACAGCTCCAACCGTTGCATGAGTTCATTTGCGACGGTAAGCGATCTGCGAGAGCCGTCAGTCTTAACATCATCCACGTTCTGCTCGACAATGCCGCGCTCGATTCGCAGCTTGCTGTTAAGCCGGTCCAAGTCCGACCATTGCAAAGCCAAGCACTCCGATATTCGCAGCCCGAAACATACGCACAGCAGAGCGATTGTCCTGAACGGTTCTCTTAGTTCCGTGTACAACTTCTGGAACTCGTCTACGGTGAGATTGCGCGGCTTCCGAATTCGCTTTCTGGCACCTTTCACCACCACTAGCTCTATCGGATTCCGGGCAATCGGTACTGCTCCGGACCACATGGCAAGCTCCATGAGCATGTACAGCATGTTCCGCACATGGGATTTGCTTTTCGGAGAGAGCGCGAGATTACGGTTTTTGCCCGGCCAAGGATTTCAATTTGCGAAGCAAACAAGTCGAAGCAAAGAGTGTCCGTCGAGACAATCCTTAGCGTTTGTTAGCATTCTATTGGATAGGCCATTGCACCCGAAAGGATAAAGGATAAGGAGACGGAAAACTGGCCCGATTCCGTGTGAGAATCAGGCCTTAGTGTGTCCTCGAGAATGTGGATCAAATCCTGCGATTACTCACGCGGCCTGTTCCCGCTTGTTTACGTATGTTCCCATAAACTCGGCCTGCGCGAGCACATGTCCCTTGATAGCATCGTGTCGAGCGCATACAGGCGGAAGAAATAGCGGTGCGTGCCGGAGGGAGGAGCCGGGCCCATGTATCCGATCTTTCCTCCATCGTTCTTGCCCTGCATGCCGAGTCCGCTCACCACTTCGGTGTCGGGTACATTCTCTGCAATGTGATTGGTTTCTGACGGAATGTTGTAGACGACCCAGTGCGTGAAGCCTCCCGGCTTGGGAGCATCTGGATCATGCACGATAAGAGCGAAGGATTGCGTTTTTGAAGGAGCATCTCGCCAGGAGAGCTCCGGCGAGGCATCCTCGCCATCAGAAGTGTAGTAGGCGGGAATTTCGGATCCTTGCTGAAAGCTGGGACTCGTAAGTTGCATGACGAACTCCTTTTTCAAACCGCTTGATTAAACTCTTTGAGACCGAGCTCCCATATTTCGTTGCTTCTAATTGTGCATGGCCGAAATTTTTGATCTTAATACTTATCGGAAATTAATTTTCTGGTATCTCTCGATCACCCCAATACTTCAACATGGGCCAGTTTGCGTTTTCGATGCCTTCCCGCTCAACAACTTCGGCGATGCGAGTCCCGTCTTTACAAAAAGTTAGGGCGGCTCGATTCGGCCGCCCTCATAAAGAACACATGCAATCACAATTTATCGAGCTTGCGCGCTTTCTTTTGCGTTCTGCACTGCATTCACGAATGCTCGTGCTTCCGCGTTTGGGGTTTGAGCGTTGCCTTGCAGAATGTCGTTAAATGAGAGATCCCTGCCGTACCAGTCTCTGACCAGACGAGTATCTGCATGCAACTCAGCACCATTGAGCGACGCTCCGATAAACGCGCCCTTGCTGCTCGAGTAGGTCAGTATTCCTGCTTTCCAGCCAGCTTCGGCGGACGCGTTTCTGCCTACTGGGCCTGCGGCAGCAGAGACATCAGCACCCACTTTGATGTGGCCCCGGATGAGATCATCCATTCCTTGCTGATTCATGATGAACATCATCAGGCCGGTGCTCTTTCCGCCGATCTGCGGACCCCAGCTGATTCCTGAAACAGAGAACGGCGCAGGCGAACTCCAGTTGTTCGAAGCTGTGCGGCAGGTTGCTACTCCGGTTCCGTGCTCGCCACCTACCACGAAAGCTGCTTTTACGAGCTTCGGAATAACGGCGACGCACTTTCCCCCTTCGAGTACCTTGCTTGGAACACCTTTGTCCGGAGCTGTCGTACTCATGTGTTCGACGACCTCAGTCGCTTTCTGCAATTCGGTACTCCCTGCGCTGCTCTGATTGGCGCTTGTCTGGTCATTCTGTGCCCAGGCCAGTGTTCCCAGGCAAAGCAGCAGTGCAACGATTATGGATTGCCATTTCATAGTTTTGGCCCTCCTTTATTGAGATTTTGATTCGATGATCAGGAGGTTTGGTTTGCCAGGAAAAGCCCCTTATTGGCAATGTGTTACGCATACCTTTTCGGGGCAACCGATGTTATTTCGAAGCATTCCAATAGTCCACGGCAAGCAAAGAGAACGGCGATTTTTAGAGTAACTTACCGATGCTATTTGAGGACCGATTTGAGGCTGGACGTGTCCTCGCTTCGAAGTTAAGCGAGTTCTCGGGCAGGGATGATGTGGTCGTGCTGGCTCTCCCGCGCGGCGGTGTGCCGGTCGGGTACGAAGTTGCGCGAGCATTGAAAGCGCAGCTCGACATCTTTGTAGTGCGAAAGCTCGGAACACCTGGGCAAGAGGAACTCGCCATGGGAGCCCTGGCCTCAGGCGGCGTTACCGTTCTGAACCGAGAAGTCATTCAAGCGCTTGGAATTCCTCAGCAAACAATCGAAGCTGTTGTGGCAAGAGAAGAAAAGGAGCTTGAGAGACGGGAACGCGAATACCGCGGCGAACGTCCGGCAGTGAACATCAGAGGTCGTACAGCAATCCTTGTAGATGACGGCTTGGCAACTGGCTCTTCGATGCGTGTGGCAGCAAAGGCACTCCGTAAGGAGGCGGCTGCCGAAATAGTTGTTGCAGTTCCGGTCGCTTCGCCTTCGACCTGTGCGGAATTCGAGACCGAGGTGGACAGAGTAGTTTGCGCGATTACTCCCGAGCCTTTCTGGGCGGTGGGGCAATGGTATCGAGATTTCTCTCAGACCACGGATGAAGAAGTACGCGATCTGCTGGCGCGCGCTGCCTCGGCATCACTTCCGCGGGCAGCATAGTCACATGCGGATGGCTCGTTATGTCTTTCGATCAACTCCATTTGCGGGCAATACGCGAGAATTCCCATCCGCTCACCGGCTCGGATGAGGATTACACGCCTCTCCTCAACTTAATTGGGAGTAGCCGATTCGTGCTGATTGGCGAGGCCTCGCATGGAACCCACGAGTTCTACAGCACACGCGCATACATCACCAAGCGGCTTATCCAGGAGAAGGGATTCAAGGCTGTCGCTGCGGAAGCAGACTGGCCCGACGCTCATCGCGTGAACCGATACGTTCTGGGTCGAGGCGGAGATCAATCCGCCACCGAGGCGCTCGATGACTTTCGCCGATTCCCCGCTTGGATGTGGCGTAACAGCGATGTGCTCGAATTCGTGAACTGGTTGCGCGATTACAACGATTCACTGCCGAGGATCGCGCGCAAGACCGGCTTCTATGGCATGGATCTCTACAGTTTCCATTCGTCTTCGCGCGCGGTGCTCGACTATCTGGACAAGGTTGATTCTGAAGCTGCCCAGCGAGCGCGCTTCCGTTACGGCTGCTTCGAGCAGTTTGGCGAAGACATTCAGGCTTACGGCTATGCGGCCACATTTGGTATGAGCAAAACATGCGAGGACGAAGTGATCGCGCAATTGGTAGACATGAGCCGCCGCGCCGCTGAACTGGCAAGCCGTGACGGGCGACTTGATCCGGACGAG
>QHZV01000309.1 GCA_003224785.1 Acidobacteriota bacterium | reverse complement strand
GTTGCGCCGGGTCAAACTACGACCACGGCATCTATTGCCGGTCAAAGCGACACTTCAACTTTGACCGTGGTACCAGCCCATTTGACTTCAATCGACGTAAGCCCGTCAGTTCAAACTATCGCAGCCGGCACGACGCAACTGTTTACCGCAGTCGGCAACTTCGATGATGGCAGCACGCAGCTGCTGCAATCGGTGACCTGGAGCTCGTCTTCGACTTCGGCGGCCCAAATCGACATCAATGGCGTGGCGACTGGCGTCGGCACGGGCACCTCCATAATCACAGCGACTTCCGGATCAGTGAGCGGGACGGCCTCGCTTACAGTTTCCGCCGCAACACTGGTTTCTATCGCGGTAACAACAACCGCAAGCTCGAGCATGGCGGTGGGTACGACGAAGCAGTACACCGCGACCGGCACGTTCAGCGATTCATCACTCCAAGACATCACTGCAGTTGCGGTTTGGACATCTTCAACGCCTGCAACAGCGACGATTAATGCTCAGGGGCTTGCTTCGAGCGTTGCCACGGGAACCACGACCATCGGCGCTGCGTTCGGCTCGGTGAGTGGATCAACGGGCCTTACCGTTTCTACCGCTCACCTGGTTTCGATTGCGGTTTCGCCGGCAAATCCTCGCATCGAGAAGGGCACGTCAATCAAGTTCACCGCGACCGGAACGTTTAGTGACGGCAGCGTAGCAACTAATCTGAGTGGCGTTTCGTGGAAATCATCGAGACCCAATTTTGCCTCCGTGCGCGCGTCGGGTATTGCGCATGGCAAGAGGAACGGGACAGTGACGATCACCGCTTCGGCATCCGGCGTGAGCGGCAACACGACGCTGACAGTCGGAACCGGAACTCTGGTTTCGCTAGCGCTTACTCCGGCAGCGCCGACGTGCACAGTAGGCACGGCGCAGCTCTTCGTGGCCACAGGCACATTCAGCGATGCCAGCACGCAGGACATCACCCTGACCAGCCACTGGAGTTCGTCGTCAGGACCGGTTGCGACGATCGCGAATGCTCCAAGCGTGGCCGGCTCGGCAAATTGCAAGAGCGCGGGTACGAGCACAATCGGCGCGAACTCGGGCGGAGTGACGGGTACTGCCTTACTTACGGTGCAGTAGAAGAACGCGTTCAACGAACTGGGGAGGGCACGGCTAAGTGGCCGTGCCACAGCTCCGCGAACAAAATGCAAACAAGCTAGGGCAGAATCTCTACTGGCGTGCCATTGTCAACAGCTCGCCAGATTTCTTCGATCTCTTGATCAGTGACGGCGATGCAGCCGTCCGTCCAATCGCGACCCCGATGCGCGGCGCCCACGAAACCATATCCATTCGGCAAGCCGTGAATGAAGATGTCGCCTCCCGGCGATATACCTAACTTGCGTGCGCGCTCGCGATCGGCTGCATTGGGATAAGAAATGTGGAGCGAGCGATGGAACTTGCTGTTCGCGTTTCGGTTGTCGATAACGTAGGTGCCTTCCGGCGTGCGATGGTCCCCTTGCCTGGCCTTTGGTCCGACCGGCTCACTTCCGAGGGCAATTTTGTAAGTCTTTATCACTTGGCCGGCATGCATCAGGTCCAGGGTGCGAGCGTGCTTGTGGACGATGATGCGGTCGGTCTTTCGCTCCGTTGTTAGCGGCGAAGCAACAGCAAACAGAAGCACGGCAACGATGAGAGCCTTTGTGTGATTGAGCGGCAAGTGAAGAACAGAATACTTCACTGAGCCGCCTAATTCTGTGCAGGCCAGGTCATCTGGTCGTAAGCACCGCAGCGGCAGTCAGCAATAAACTTGATTGAAATGCCATCGCCCACATCTTCGACGTGCCCGTAATTTCGTAAGGTTCAGCTAAGGGTGTTGAGACACGAGAGATTCCCAATCCGGAATTACGACTTGCGAACACGCAGCTGATTTTCCTGAGACAGTTCCCTTCCCGCCCCTATACTTGGACAAATGTCCAGCTCGGACTTGCTTTCTGCGCTGCAGCAGTATTGGGGCTACTCGTCGTTTCGTCCCCTGCAAGAGCGCATTATTCGAAGCCTGCTTGGCGAGCAGGACACCTGCGTGGTCATGCCAACCGGCGGTGGCAAATCGCTTTGCTATCAGTTACCCGCGCTGGTGTTAGGGAAAACTGCGGTTGTGGTTTCACCACTCATCGCTCTGATGCAAGACCAAGCCATGCAACTGGCGCAAATGGGTATTCCTGCGGCGGTACTGAACAGCTCGCAGGATATGGCTGAGCAGTCGCGCATCATGACGAAAGCGCGGGCAGGCGAGTATCGGCTGCTCTATCTTTCGCCTGAACGTTTGGCGCGCGAGGAGACAATCGCATGGCTGCGCGGAATGTCAGTTTCTTTCTTCGCGATAGATGAGGCCCACTGTATTTCGGAGTGGGGACACGAGTTTCGTCCGGAGTATCGGCAACTCAGCAAGCTGCGCGCGTATTTTCCCGACCGCCCGATTGCAGCGTTTACCGCGAGCGCCACGCGACGCGTGCGCCATGACATCCTGCAGCAGTTGCAGCTCTCGAATCCGCACAGGTACATTGCCAGCTTCCATCGCAAGAACTTGCGGTATGTTGTGCGGGAGTGCGCCGGGTACGAACAGAACGCCCTTCTCACCCGCATACTGGCGAATTACAAGGACGGCAGTGTAATCGTGTATGCGCCAACCATTCGGCGAGTGGGCGAGGTTACGGATTTCCTGCTTGAATCCGGAATTCCTGCAATTCCGTATCACGGCCGCATGGATGCCGCTGCACGCAGAATGAACCAGGAGCGGTGGACATCCGATGAGGTGCGTGTTGTAGTGGCGACCATTGCGTTTGGGCTGGGGATCAACAAGGCGAGCGTTCGCGCGGTGATTCATCTCTCGCTCCCAAAATCCATTGAGCAGTA
>QHZV01000308.1 GCA_003224785.1 Acidobacteriota bacterium | reverse complement strand
GAAGCTAGCGATGTAGCTAACGCCATCTTCGACGGCACCGACGCAGTCATGCTTTCGGGCGAGACCGCAAGCGGCAAATATCCGCGCGAGGCGGTCTGCATGATGGCGAAAATTGTGGTGGAAGCCGAAAACAATATGGCCGATTTCACTCAGCCACGACGGCGACGCGAACAGCGCGGACTCTCGATTTCAGAAACGATCTGCGAATCTGTGGCGCATGCTGCTGAAGACCTGCACATGGCCGCCATCGCGGTATTCACTGAAACCGGCAACACCGCGCGCATGATCTCGAAATATCGTCCGCAATCTCAGATTTATGCTTTCAGCCACGTTCCTGCCGTCTGCAACCGCATGAATCTGCTATGGGGAGTGCAGCCGGTGCGACGCGACCACGCCCTGCATGCCGAAGAAATGTTGAGCACCGCCGAGCAGGAACTGTTGCGATCCGGGCGGCTGAGCCCGGGAGATATTCTTGGCGTAGTTGCAGGCACCCAAATGGCAAGCGGCTCGACGAATTTCATGAGGCTGCACGTGGTGGATGCCAAGGCCCGCTGAAGCCATCCTTCTCGTCCTGCTAGAATCATTCGTTTGCTCTGGCTCATCCATTCACACTAGAGGAGCACGACTTTGCCTGAGACCATTTACGACGTCGCGATTATTGGTAGCGGCCCGGCCGGATACACCGCCGCAATCCGCGCTGGCCAGTACGGCCTGAAGGCTGCGCTGATCGAGAAAGATCCCTATCTGGGTGGCACCTGCCTGCATGTTGGTTGCATCCCTACCAAGGCACTGCTGTTTAACGCTGAACTCTGGGACCACCTCAAGGATGCTGCCGAGTATGGAATCGAAGGCGTGGGTGCAAGAAAACTGAAATGGGATTCGGTGCTCCAGCGCAAGACGAAGGTGGTGGACAGGCACGCAAAAGGGCTCCAATTTCTTATGCGCAAGAACAGAGTTGATACGGTAAAGGGCTTCGGCAGACTGTCCGGGCCGGCCCAGAATGGCGTACATACGATTGAACTGAAGGACGGCGGCAAGACGAGTCAATTGAAGACGAAGAATGTCATCCTGGCGACAGGTTCTGAAGCGCGAATGATCCCCGGACTGCAGGCGGACGACCGCGTGCTCACCAATATCGAGATCCTGGAGATCGGTTCGGTGCCTAAGTCGCTGGTTGTGGTTGGATCGGGAGCTGTCGGGGTGGAGTTTGCTTCGATCTTCCGCTCGTTCGACACCGAGGTGACGATTCTGGAGATGCTGCCGCGTATGGTGCCGCTTGAGGACGAGGAAGTCTCGAAAGAGTTGGCACGCGTCTATCGCAAGCGCGGAATCAACTTCTATGCCGGCGCAAAAGTCGAGAAAGTTGAGAAGACGAAAACTGGCGTTTCGGTCACGTTCAGCGCCGATGGCAAGCAGCAGAAGGTGGAAGCGGAGAAAATCCTGATTGCGGTTGGCCGCAAGCCGCTGACAGACGCCGTCGGATTGGAGCAGACGAAGATTCAGACTGAGCGTGGGTTCGTGAAAACGAACGAATGGATGCAGACCGGGGAGCCCGGCATTTACGCCATTGGCGACATTGTGCTCGGCACGCCGCAGTTGGCGCACGTCGGCGCGATGGAAGGAATTGTTGCTGTCTCGAAGATCGCGGGCAAGGAAGACAAGCCGATTAACTTGCGGCGCATTCCTAATGTGACGTTCTGCCATCCGGAGATTGGCAGCGTGGGTTTGACCGAAGCCAAGGCCCGCGAGCAAGGCCACAGCGTGAAAGTCGGGAAATTTCCGTTTACCGCGAATTCGCGCGCGAGCATAGTCGGCGAACACGAAGGTTTCATCAAGATTGTGTCGGATTCCAAGTACGGAGAGATCCTCGGAGTTCACATAATCGGGCCGCAGGCGACAGAGTTGATTGCGGAAGCTGTAACTGCCATGGAGCTCGAAGCGACAGTCGAGGACCTGATGTGGACGATCCACGCGCATCCGACGCTGGCAGAGGCAATGCTGGATGCATCGAACAGCGTGTATGGGCTGGCGATAAACATCTGACCGGCTGGGGTCGGGGCGTAAGATGAAGGTACGAGACGTAATCAGGAATGCTCGAAAAGGATGGCTGGTATCTGGATAGGACTCGTGGCAATCACCGCCAGCACAAGCATCCGACGAAATTTGGACTGCTTACGGTTCCTGGAAAAGCTTGGTGACGATTTGGGACCTGGTACTTACAACAGCGGATTGAAACAGGCAGGTCTAAAAAAATGAAGAAATATTTGATTGTGGTGGAGGAGACCGCGACCGGATTTTCGGCATACTCACCGGATCTCTACGGCTGCATCGCATCCGGAAAAACACGCCAGGAGGTCGAAACCGAGATGGGCGAGGCCATCGCTTTCCACGTTGAGGGAATGCAGCGCAACGGCGAGCGTGTTCCTGAACCCCACACCTATTCCCACTACGTGGAAATTCCGCTCGGCGACTGATGCGAAGGATGTAAATTCCCGATTGATCTCAGTACTTCAACTCGGAGCCCTTGATTACTCTACTGGCCTACGCCTACAGGAGAAGCTGGTCGCGCTTCGGAAAGAGGGACGCATCGGCGATGTGCTCCTCCTGCTTGAGCACACGCCAGTGATCTGTTGCTGCTCCGGAAGTGCTCGCTTCGCGTGGGGTCGAAGTTCACGAGTGCGATCGCGGAGGCGATGTCACCTTTCACGGACCGGGGCAATTGGTCGCGTATCCGATACTCGATCTGCTGGGGTTCCCATCTGCAAACACTACCCGAAAGACGCTCGGTGCGGTAGAGTTTGTGCGCCGATTAGAGGAAGTGCTGATTCGCACGTGTGCAGAGTTTGGGATTGCGACAAAGCGGACTCCAGGACTTACTGGCGTTTGGACGGAAGGGACAATCGGCAGTAGCCATGTGGGGACGGGCGCCCTCGCCCGTCCGGCTGAGTCGAAGACTCAGCCGCTAAATGCTTCCGAAGCAAAGATTGCTGCTCTTGGAGTCCACATCTCGCGCGGAGTAACTTCGCATGGTGTTGCGCTAAACGTAAATACCGATCTGAGCTTCTTTAAACTAATTATTCCTTGCGGGATTACATCAAAGCCAGTCACGTCCATGCAGAAAGAACTCGGGCGCGTAGTGCCAATGCAGGATGTCGCCCACGCGCTTTCACGAAATTTCGGAATCGCTTTCGAAAGTCAGATTCTGTGGCTGGACAGTCTCGACGCTCTGCTCGGCACTAACATTGATGTGCCAATGACGGTTCCGGAGAACCTGCGCAAGATTCACGGGGAAGAAGACTCGGCGCGGGCTTGAGGGTTCAAACTGCTCCCTCGCAGGTCTATGAGTGCTCCGAGTATCGCGCCTCCGCTTGCAGGAAACGTTCTGGGGCTTGCCAACAATCACTTCGTGATCGCCGAATGGCAGGATGCAGGCGGTCCTCCCCGTTGGATTGCTCCCCTTCACCTTCATCGGAACGATGACGAGGCGTGGTACGTGCTGGAAGGAAGACTCTGCGTAAAAATGGGAGATGAAGAAGTAGAGCTGCGTGCCGGATCAGGCGTGCTAGTGCCGCGCGGAACGCCACATACGTACTGGAACCCAGGGTCTGAGCGGGTTCGCTATCTATTGGTGATGACGTCCCGAATTTATAGTTTGATTCAGGAGATTCACGCAACCAAGGAGCGGAGCCCGGCGATCATGCGAGCGCTGTTTGAGAAGTTTGATTCGGAGTTGCGAGCCTAGCTCCGGCTGTTTGGAGGCACGGCGTCCTCCACCCGTGCAATCCGGAAGTTTGCCGCCCTTGGTCACTACTAAAATTCCGGAGTAGGATTGTTTCTGGCATGAAGAAGTCAAAAAAGAC
>QHZV01000307.1 GCA_003224785.1 Acidobacteriota bacterium | reverse complement strand
TATTCAGCGCATTGAGCACCTTCGGCCGGTTCACGGTGACGTAGGCGATCGAGTTTTTTTTTTCGAAGAGGATGTTTTCGTAGTTCATAAATTCATTTCCACGGATCAACGCGGAATCCGCGGATTCAATACTACTTCGTCTTACACCTGTCATCCCGGGCGGAGTGGGATCATTTGCAACTCAAGGTCGGAAGCGACCCGTCAGGGAATTCTGTTCGCGCTGCCGTGGTCGGAATACCTCTCCGGGTTCATTCGGTCGCACTCGGGTATGGGGTCCTTCGACTCGCACAGGATGACAGGGCATGGTAAATGCTCGAGTCGGCACGTCTGAAGACGTGCCCTGATACGAACCGTTCCTCTCCGATGCTTCTCTGTGCCCCTGTGTTCCTGTGGTGAATCGCTTTCAAATCAGCGCTCATCCGCATGAGTTAAGCAGCCCTCATGGCCGCGGCGGCGGCGGAACTACAATCTCCACCTTATCCTTTGTGAAACGAAATTCCAGCGTGGTATCGACTTCGACCGGTTCAGCAGCCATCAAGTAAGGCTTGTAATGCCACTTGAGAGCAGCTTGCTCACTCCGTTTGAATAGGCTTGAATCGCCCTTAAAAGAGCGTGCCTTAGTCACAGTGCCCGTCTTGGAAACGATGACATTCACTGCGACTTCTGCGTTGAGCTCGCGCCCCTTCAAATCTGCTATTTCTGGCAAGACCTTACGCTCGGCCAAGTTGTACATGAATTCTCCAGCAACCCGAACTCGGCTGGATACAGCCTGCGAAAACGCAGAAACTGCGAAGGCAATTAGAACGAAAAGAACTCTCGACATAGTCATTTCACAACCTGTTCGCCTTGGGATTATTCGGGTCCGAATAATCGTAAAACCCTTTCCCCGACTTCCGACCGTACCAGCCCGCCATGACCAGTCGCTTGAGCAGCGGAGGCGACGCGAAGCGCCGCTCTTTGAATTCGTCGTACATCACGTGCGTGATGTAGTAAGTCGTGTCGAGGCCGACGAAATCGAGCAGCGTGAACGGGCCCATGGGATAGCCGCAGCCGAGCTTCATGGCGCTGTCAATGTCCTCGATCGAGCCCACGCCCTCTTCGTAGGCACGGATGGCGTCGAGCAGATACGGCACCAGCAGCCGGTTCACGATGAATCCCGTCTTGTCGCTGGTCCGCACCGGAACTTTGCCGAGTCTCTTCGCGAATTCGTAAGCGGTTTCGTAAACGTCGGGGGCCGTGGCGATCGTGCGCACCACTTCCACCAGCTTCATCAGCGGCACCGGATTAAAAAAGTGCAGCCCGATAAAGCGTTCGGGGCGCTTGGTGGCGGTCATCAGCTCGGTGATTGAAATAGAAGAAGTGTTCGAGGCAAAGATGGCATCTTTTTTTACGATGCCATCGAGCGCAGCATACATTTCTTTTTTCGTGGGAACGCTCTCAATGATGGCTTCGATGACAATGTCGCAATCGGCGAGGTCTTCCTTCAGGGTCGTACCCTTCAGCCGCGCGCGAATCGCATCTTTCTGCTGCGCCGTGATCCCGCCCTTCTCCGGCGGCCTCTCGGCAAACTTCGCCAGCGACTTCTCAATCCCGGCAAAGCCTTTGTCGAGAAACTTCTGCTCAACTTCGAGGACGGCGGTGTCGAATCCGGCCATCGCCGCAACCTGGGCAATGCCCGATCCCATAAGCCCACAACCGAGAACGCCGATTGTTTTGATTTCCATAGGAGTGCCCTCTTGGGCAAAAAAACCTAAGAATAAAGCTCGTGCAACATCAAACTTTACCGCAACTGCCAGCGCCTCGGATTGCGCCTGCCGTGGAAGCAGGCAATAACCACGATTCGATGCTCCTGAACCTCGAAGAATATTCCGTAGGGAAAACGATGCACTCCCGCACGGCGGCGGCCCCGATAAACGACAGGAAATTGCAACGGATGCTCCGAAATTGCCCGAACCGTGGCCTCGACCGCCAACGCGAAATGCTCGCCCAGCTGCGGGCGAATATTGTCATACCAGGCTCGCGCGTCCAGCAAATCCTCATTCGCCTCTGGTATCCAGACAACCGGGAGTGTCACGGTTTCTTAAACAGGCCCGCCCTGACTTGCTCCCACGGGATGGCATCGGAAGGGTTTTGCTCATGCCGGGTAATTCGGTAATCAAGCTCGGCTCGTTGCGCATCGGTGAGTGATGCCGCGTCCGCTTCCAGGCTCTCCCAGACTGTATCCAGCAGTTCCGCCTTCTCGGCAGCGGACAGGCTATTGATCTGGCTTCGCAAATCGCTCATACGCTTATAACGCTAGCGCGGTTTCTTCGGTCTGACAAGCGCGGGGCGCATATTGCTACAAGCAATTCGTGAACTGTGCCCCAACAACGGGCTCTGCAATGACAGTTCCATCGAGGCTTAACTCGACGCGCAAGCCTATGAGAGCGTCCTCGGAACCACATCCGCGTGGAGCACAGCCTCCCTGCACTTGAATCGTTCCGACCCCTTCTTTGTGATTACCCGAACGAAAAACATTGAAGGGAAGGCCATGAGCCTCAAAGAATTCGTTGACCGTATCTTCCCGTGTTCCAATTCTCAATTTTTCATGTGCGTCTTTCTTGAGTTGAGTCACTCGAGACCGGTAGGCTTCAGCTCGCTGTTTACAACTCGACTTGGGAGGCTCCGATGCAAATACGCCAACTCCTAGCGCGAGAATGGATGCAGATAAGAGGCTGAGACGGAATGTCGTGGATCTGCTCACGCGGTAAAAGGTCGGCCACAGCTTCTCTACAATCATCGTAACCTCAAGGCCGGCCTCATGTCCGTGCTTTTGGGGAACCTCCGTATCTCGATCGCGAAAAAACTTAATTTAAGCTCTCCACTACCATCGCAATCCCTTGCCCGCCACCAATG
>QHZV01000306.1 GCA_003224785.1 Acidobacteriota bacterium | reverse complement strand
CTTCCGGCAGAGCACGCAACCGTGCTCTTGCGACTGCGGTCCTCGGAGCAACCAGGAACATTTCGCCTCGACGCAGCAGATAAAGCAACCGCTTACACGTACGAACACAACAGAATAAGCGACACTATCAGCTTCGGAGGATCAGGCACGGCTTGGTCTTGCGGACCGTTTCATAGCGATTCAGAATTTCTTTTTGCTCGCACCAAAGGTGGCGAAATAGATCTGCTAATTTTTTGTCGGGCGAGGTTTGTGGAATTAAATGGCCGGCAGATCTTCCGTTCCGAAACCGCGAAGGGCTGGCTGCAATGGACCAGGGCAGAGGGGTTGACCGCATCTGATCCCACGTTACTCAAGTTTTTCGACGTGGAAGTGCTGCGTAATCGAACTGCGGTACCCTTAAGAAGCAGTTAGCTCACGAGACTCGAACATGTGTGGCATCGCTGGGGTGATGAAATTTGGGCACGACGCGCGCACCGATTCCGGTGTAGTGCGAAGAATGTGCTCCGCTATGAGCCATCGCGGCCCCGACGATGAAGGCGTTTACGCCGACGGGCCCGCCGTAATTGGAATGCGCCGCCTGAGCATCATTGATGTCGCCGGCGGCCATCAGCCTCTCAGCAATGAAAACGGCACAATTTGGATCGTCTTTAACGGCGAAATCTACAATCACGCCGAACTTCGCAAGGGTTTAGAAGAGCGCGGCCATCGCTATCGTACCAACAGCGACACCGAAACCATCGTTCACCTTTACGAAGAATACGGGCGCGACTGCGTCACCCACCTTCGCGGTATGTTTGCGTTCGCCATCTGGGACCGCGAAAACGGAAAACTGTTCGTTGCCCGTGACCGCCTGGGCATCAAGCCGCTTTATTATCGGTTGACTGATGATTCATTTCTCTTCGGCTCGGAAATCAAAGTCATTCTGGCGCACGGTGGGTTTCGCCCGGATTTTCATCTCTCGGCGCTCCCCGAGTATTTGGCTTTCGGTTATCTCTCTGGCGAAGAAACGTTCTACAACGGAATTCTTAAGCTGATGCCAGGGCATTGGCTGGAAGTGAATGAGCGTGGCGAACTCAAGATCGAGCAGTACTGGGACCTTGATACTTCGAGCATGGAGCCGGTCCGCGATGAGGGCTACTATGTTCAAACCTATCGTGAAATGCTCGAACAGGCCGTGAGCAGTCACCTGATGAGCGACGTTCCCCTCGGCGTATTTCTAAGCGGCGGAGTTGATTCGAGTGTCGTCGCCGCACTGATGACGAAATTCCGGCGCGAACCCATCGAGACTTTTTCAGTGGGCTACGCCGAGCAAACTTATAGTGAGTTGCCTTACGCCCGCACCGTGTCGAAACATCTGAACTCGATGCACCACGAAGTTCTCGTCAGCGAAGAAGATTTCTTCGACGCACTTCCAAAATTAATTTGGCATGAAGATGAGCCAGTCGTGTGGCCATCGAGCGTGTCTCTGTACTTCGTTGCGCGGCTTGCACGTGAACGCGTAACCGTCGTGCTGACCGGCGAAGGCAGTGATGAAACGCTCGGCGGATACACGCGTTACGCCTTCACGCTAAAGAACCAGGCCTGGGACAAAATCTATAGCAGCGTAACTCCTGCGTTTCTGCGCTCCGGCCTTCGCGAAACCATTGCGCGCTCGCCCCTCATTGGCGGCCGACTGCGGCGGAAATTGGCTCACACCTTTCTCGGTTCGGACGCCTCTTCCGGCGTTTCATACTTCGATAATTTCTTTTCGGCGTTTAGCGAGGCCCAGCAGTTGCTGCTGTTGACCGATGAAGCGCTGCAGAAATTTCCGCGAGGCTCTGCGTACGACCACGTGCTCGGATATTGGGAACAGTCCAAGGGGCCCCTGCTACAGCGACTGCTATACACCGACATCAAAACGTACTTGGTCGAATTGTTGATGAAGCAGGACAACATGAGCATGGCCGCTTCCATCGAGAGCCGCGTACCATTTCTCGATCACCTGCTCGTTGAATTCGCGACCCGCATCCCGCAAGAAGTGCAGCTGAAAGGCCTCGCCGGAAAGCAAATCCTGAAGAAGGCGGCTGAAGACCTGCTTCCGCAGTCCATCTTGCACCGGACCAAGCTCGGCTTCCCGACACCTTGGAGCGGATGGCTTGCCGGATCGCGGCTCGATGGGATTGAGAAGTTACTACTCGAAACACGAAGTCTTCAGCGCGGATATTTCCGGCGTGAGGCGATTCAGCGCCTGTTCGCCGAGCATCGCGGAAAATATCGCGATCATTACGATCGAATCTGGCGGCTGCTGAACCTCGAGCTCTGGCACCGCGTTTGTCTCGAGGGCGAATCAGAACAGTTCTTGAGACAGGATAAAGCGGTGCTCGCCTCGCAAGCACGATGATTTTTACTGGGCAGGCGCTCCGCTGATTTCCATCCGCTCAATTGAGGAAAGGCGTCCAAGCGGCGTCCTGCTCTTCAACCAATGTCGCAGATCGAACCAGGGAAGATAACTCGCGCGGAGTCGCGTTTCTGTTGAGCCCAGCTTCGCGCTCGTGGCAAGCCGATAACCGCGTTCCGCTAGAAAGCTGCCTACTAAGGCTTCGAACTTTGCGAGTTGTGGCCCTGTCATCTGTTCGGCCCAGCGGCCCACCGGACGGAAATCGCGCCCCGAAGAAAACGAGGAATTTGGCTGGCTGACCGAGCCCACGCCAACTCGTTGGATGTGATCGTAATGAAGTTCCTGGCCGACAAACTCGCTCAGCGAATTCTCAACTAAATCTTCATACTGAACTTCGCAGTAGTCACGCCCCAGCTCGCGGCCAAATTTGCGGCCCTTTCGCACGATCCATTCCCAGTACAGCCCCGCAACTGCTAACTGCTGATTCCGGTCCCACGGAAACGGATACGCCCATCCCTGCTTCGCATAGGACAGAGCCACGTCGCGGCCATCGCGAATAATGTGCACGAATAAAGCATCTGGGATCTCACGCTTGATCTCGCGCATATAAAGAAGATGGTCGGGAGTGCTGTCCGCCCAGCGCTCAACTCCCTGTACCCGGGCAGTCTCCTCCATCACTATTCGGAGAAAATCACCAGCGCCATGGCTATCGCGCAGAATCTTGTCGCGAATTGCAGAAGCATCCAGCCCTGAAACTTGAAACAACTTGCTCTTCAGCCAGTATTGAAGCAGCTCCCGGCGATTTCTTTCCAAACGCAGATCTCCGAAGCGCGGCTGCAGGACGCTGAACACATTGGACTCCGCACGATACACCGCGAAATTCCCCGCCGAGAGCAGCATGTGATACAGGACCGTCGTTCCCGATCTCGGACAGCCGAGAACAAATACCGGAGCCTTGGATCGAACCCGGACGCTCACGTCATTCTTGGTCGCCGGATTTTCCATTGTGGATTCCATAACCATAAACCCGCAGCCACTGTTCTCTCACAGTATTCCACTGATAAAGGTGCAACTCATCCCGGGCATTCGTACTCAGACGATGCGCCAACTCCGGATCGCGCAGTACTCGTATCACATTCGCAGCAAGCGCCGCTGGATCGCCGATTTCAGAAAGCAATCCGGTGCGCCCGTTCTCAACCAAATATCCCATTCCCTCGGGAGCAGTGCTAATTACTGGCGTACCAGAGGCAAATGCCTCCAGAATCGAAACCGGCATGTTGTCCACCCGTGAGGCATTGATAAAAATGTCTGCCTGATCGTAATATCGCCCAATCTCTGTGCGCGACGCCACCCCGCAGAAATTCACTCCGGTCAGCTTGAGATCAGATACTAACTGACGCATCTCGCCTTCCAGCCCTCCGCCGCCGACCAAATCTAGTTGTGCGCCTGGATATTCCTTCTTGATCTGCGCGAACGCCTTTATGCCCACATCAATCGAATAATAAGGATGGAACCCACGTGTGCAGACCAAATGAGGACGAAGGGGAGTGCGCTCACGATACTTGAACTGTGAAACGTCCACAGCATTGGGGACCGATTCCGCAGCGAGGTTGAATTCGCCGAATACCTCAACTAGGTATCCGGAAGGGCTCACCACGCGGCCCACACGCTTCAGGACTGTACGCGCAAAGCGGGAGCCACTCAAATGATTGCGTGCTTCGCCGCTGTGATAATTGATTAACGTTTTCTTTCCGAGCATGGTCGCAACCAGCCAAGCCGGAAACGGTGCAATCAGAAATGAACTGTAAGAAGCCGAGAAGATATGAGCGACATCCGCCTCTCGCAGCCCTCGCCAAAGGCGTGCCAAATAGAATGGCGTTCGAACAATCGTGCGCAGCAGCGGAACGCGCCTCGCCCATCGCAGACCGGCGGGAAAAGGCGGATCAACTGGAATAAAACTGACTTCTACATCCCCATCGCCCTCCCAGGATCGCAGCAACAGGTCCGCTTGGACTGACTGCCCTCCAACATACCGCAGAGAAGGCGCGACAATCGCCACACGCAATCGGCGCGAACCAGCGGCATGAATCTCGCTGTGGTCCGGCAAAATCTCCTCCGCCACTTCCATTACTCTGCTACTCCTGAAGTTGTCACCTCAAGCGGTTGCGACGAAGCGGTCCCGGCAAATTTGCCCAGGAAGTTGCGATGCCAAAGCTCGAACAGCAGCAATCGCCACACCCGGCCAGAGTGATTGCGTTTGCCACTCATGTGCTCGTCCAATAGGTGCCGCACACCCTTCGGGTCGAGGTATCCGCGTTGCAGCGTGCATGGGTCAAGCAGCACTCCGAGAATCAAATCCTTCATTTCATTACGCGTCCAATGCACGAGCGGCAATGCAAAGCCGCGCTTCGGACGATACAGAACTTCCCTTG
>QHZV01000305.1 GCA_003224785.1 Acidobacteriota bacterium | reverse complement strand
TGGATACGGGAGAACCCGCGCTCACCGGCACATGCCCAAAGTAGTGAACATTGGGCAAGCTCAGCACTTTTGCAAACTGTTTTCGCAGCCCCACTTTCATTTTGTCTTTGACCGGGTAAATCCCGTACTCCGCCAACCCTCCAGGCTTGACGTCGCGATTGAAAATCATGACCTCGTGGCCGGCCAGCGCCAGTTTTTGCGCCGCAAACATGCCCGCGGGCCCAGCCCCCACAACGAAAACGGTTGCCATAGGTGTCGCTTCCAAGTTACATCAACCTCAGCCCAATGTCAGTGATACCAGGGTTGCACGAATGGCGAACTGTTGCCTGCGATGAGCCGCCAAGCCTCTCCTCTCACAACGTCAACCCGACTCTCTTCATCCAAGCTTCGATCATGAGGTAGTGAAAGAGGAGATCCGCCTGTGTCTGTCAGCACGTTGCATCCGTTGCCAAAGGTGGCAGTTGGACGTCACTTAAGCTCCGAGTCCGTCAATCTGGACAATTACCGTTCGTGGGCCGGAGACGCTCTCACCGAAGAGATTCGACAACTCTGCAAAGACCTTCATGGCCTCAGGGTCTGCAACCTAAATGCCACCGCTACCGGCGGTGGAGTGGCAGAACTGCTGAGTCGGATGATCCCCGTGTATCTCGCGCTCGGTATTGAGGCAGATTGGCGCCTGATCTACGGAGACAAGGAATTCTTTACCATCACCAAAAGTTTTCACAACGCGCTGCAGGGAGGAACACTGCACCTGACCGATGCCACGGAGCAGGCTTATCTCGAGCGCAATCGGCAGAGCGCCGAAATGCTACCCGACGACTATGACATTTTCATTGTTCATGATCCGCAACCGGCAGCAATTCGCCATTTCATGAATTCTGGAAACAAGCACAAATGGATCTGGCGTTGCCACATAGATAGCTCCGCCCCGAATTCCGAGGTTTGGGAATTCTTGCGGACCTACATACAGGAATATGATGCTGCGGTTTTCACGATGAAAGCGTTTCAACCAGGCGACCTCAATCTTGATCGAATTGTCTTCATTCCTCCAGCCATCGATCCCGCAGCGACGAAAAACATGGAGCTACCTACAGACGTTTGTCATCGCGCGATTGGCGAAATGGGTGTGGACTTACACCGGCCGCTGTTACTGCAAGTAGCGCGCTTCGATCCGTGGAAGGACCCGCTCGGCGTCATCGAAGCCTATCGCATGGTGAAGAAAGCCCGCCCAGAAGTTCAGCTCGCCATGCTTGGTGCAATGGCCGGAGACGATCCGGAGGCTTGGGGAATTCTGGACCAGATCAATGCCGAAGCCGCTGATGATCCCGACCTTCACGTGTTCACAAATCTTACGGGCGTCGGCAGCATGGAAGTCAATGCATTCCAGCGTACAGCTGACGTAGTGCTGCAAAAGTCTCTCCGTGAAGGATTCGGACTCGTCGTTGCCGAAGCATTCTGGAAAACGCGGCCTGTGGTCGCCGGTCATGCCGGCGGAATACCTATGCAGTTCCCTGCCGGATATGAAGACTACCTGGTCGAAAGCGTCGACGATTGCGCGGCAAAGACTCTCCACTTGCTCGAGCATCGCGATATTGCCGAGAGTTTCGGACGCGCCGGCCAAGCCAAGATTCGTGCCGAGTTCCTGCTGCCCAGGCTGATTCGCGACGAACTCAGACTGATGAAAGACGTTGTCAGTTAGACGGCGCTTCTAAGCCGGTGGTTCAGCGGGTCTCAGGAAAGTACTGCCTCTGTCTTCAGCGGCAGCGTGAACGCAAACACTGAACCTTGACCCAATTGACTGATCACCTTGATCGAGCCGCCGTGCGCTTCTACTACTGCCCTGGC
>QHZV01000304.1 GCA_003224785.1 Acidobacteriota bacterium | reverse complement strand
GGGATGCAGGCAAAGGCTAATAGAGCGGAGATCAGCATCAGCCCACGTTTAAGGTTGTTAGAGGAGCGGACCAAGCGAGAGAGCATGGATGGCGTCATAGCCACCTCCAGAATTGAAGTCAAACTTGCCCACAACGGACCCAGGCACGAACCCGGTATCTTTTTTAGGGCTGAGGACAGGTTTTACCCTTGGTGAAACAGGGTTGTCAAGCTAAAACGTTTTTTTTGCGGGGAATCGCTTTATTAACCGACTTGGATACATTATGTTTTTCCCGATAAAAATTGCTAGAACCATAAGACTGTTCACAAAAAAAAGCCGGGCAAGCCGGCTTGAGTGAATAGTTTCAACAGTTTCGGTTTAGAAGTGGAAGTCGTCCAGTTCCAAACCAGGCCGAGTCAGCCCATTCTGGAACCGGCTCAAGCTTAATAGATCAATTTCAGGCCCAGTTGGAAGACCCTGGGGTCCCAAGCGGCGGTTACTGCACCGAAATTGCTGGATCCGAGATTGGTGCTGATGCCGGCGCTGCTGGTGCCTCCCTGGCCTGGACCTCCGAATTGCGTGTGGTTCCAGGTGTTGAAGCTCTCGGCACGGAACTCGATGCGGCTGCCGCGATCTTCGTTCAGGGTGAATTCTTTAAACAGTGAAAGATTCCAGTTGTTGCGGCCAGGCCCGCGAAGAGCGTCAAAGCCGAGATTGCCCCAGGTCCCCGGGGCCGGAGCAGCAAACGCGGAAGTGTCAAACCACGAGCCGACCGTCTTGGGATACGAGATCGGGCCGATGAGATCGGGACGATTCAAGACATCGCCCGCCGGAAAGAGGCTCGCGACGTTGGAACCGCTGATGCCAAGGTTCAACGGCGCTCCCGTTTGCGCAGTGACTATGCCGGACAGTTCCCATCCGCCAACCGTGGACTTCAACAGATGGTTCGAACTGTTTTTGAAGACGGGAATGTCATAAACGAAATTGACAAAGGCGATATGACGCCGGTCAAAGGGAGACGGACCGTAATCATATTTCCAGCCGACATAAGGGTTTGAGACGTGGTCGAGGTCGAAGCTGTCGCCGCCAGCGAGGTTGCCGGTGGTGGGGTCGGCGGCTTGCGAATAGGTGTATGCCGCCTGCAGCTGGAGATCACGAGTCACGCGCCCATGGATTTCCGCCTGCAAGGAGTTGTAGTGAGAATTTACTCCGGTGGCATTCAGCAAGATGGAGTTGAAGCCGGGAAAGTTGACCAGCCCGTTAAACGGGGTCTTGCCGTCTGTCCCGACGTTATTGGGTGTAGTAGCCAGGCTCACCAGCTGATTCTGCGGCGGTAGATCCATTTCCTGAGAGTAGCTTTGCCACCGATTTTGATTTCCCACATACGAAAGCGAGAAAACAGCGCGGCTTCCTACGGCCTGTTGTATTCCCAGGCTGAATTGATAACTGGTTGGGACCTTATATTGACGGGTTAGTCCAGTTATAGACGAGACTGGAATCGCATTGCTGGAGCTGATGCTGCCGCCGCCCTGAAAAGCAGCGACGTGGGGATCAGAGAATAGAACGTTATTGACGTTCAGATTGACGTCGAATGGACTGTTCGTGGCGGCGTTATACATATCGTTGCCTTGAATGCGTTCGTACATGGTGCCGAAGCCGCCACGCAAAATCGTCTTGCCGTCTCCATTGACATCGAAAGCGAATCCGATGCGAGGACCGAAGGCGTCCCACGTATCGTTGACTAGGCCCTTTGGAATCCCATTTTTGCCCTGAATGCCGATGCCATTCAAATAGAACGGGATCCCTTGTAGCGCAGGAACTGGGCTGGTGCCGAGACCGGGGCTGGAAGGAGAGATCAGGTTGAAGTTGGTGTTGCCGGTGAGGGGATCTGTTGCGAACACCGCCGCGTCCGCAGGATTGTAAAGGTTGGGATAGAAATTGGACATGTTGTTGTTCGCCTCATAGGTATGAGGGATTCCATCCCAGCGCAATCCTAGGTTCAACGTCAGTCGGTGAGTGGCGCGCCAGTTGTCCTGAATGTAAGCGGCGGGCGAAATGTTGTTCCAATATCCTGTGTTCTTGAGCGCATACTCCTGATATCTCTGCGCATAGCCCAACAGGAAGTCGGCGTAGTCGTTGCCAGTGAATGATCCGTCAAAGGTGAAGCCGCCCTGGGTTGTTGCGAAGTAATCCTGAACCTTCTTGTACAGGGCCCAGCTGGCGCCAAACTTAAGCTGATGGGAGCCTTTGGTCCAGGAAATATCATCACGAATCTGATAATCATCGGCAGTGTTCTTCCATGGTTCCCAAGCGATGGTGTAATCGGTGCCGGTGGCACCGCTGAGGTGAATTTCGGGAATGCGATTGCTGGGATTTTCGCCCGTAAAGATGCGATTGAAGGCAAAATCTGAGGGCGCGCTAAAAATACCCTGCGGAACAATGTTGATGCGATTGCCGTTGTAGTTGCAAGCCGCTTCGTTGAGCAGGTTCGGGCGCATCGCATAAGTCGCGTGCAGCACCGCGTGGTAAGAGGGATTGCCGAAGTTGTCGAAGGCAGTCGGTACGTTATCCCCGCTCCATTGCGTGGTGCCGTACGTTTGTGAAACTTGGTCGGCGATGAAGTGACCGAAGACAGATAACTTGTCAGTGAAAGTGTGATCGATGCGGAGAATTTCTTCCTTCACGTTGGTGGGAGAGTTATTGCCGCCAATAAACTGGAATCCACTCGTTGGTTTAGGAAAAATACCGGCCGCGAGCAGTGACGTTGCGTTGGGATCAATTAAGCAGGACG
>QHZV01000303.1 GCA_003224785.1 Acidobacteriota bacterium | reverse complement strand
GCGGTGCATGCACTGGTGAATTCCTATTTTCTTGATTCAGGGAGGCTTGGCTGAGGGATCGTCCGAGCTTTGCACAAGCAGAGAAAGTGTTACATCGAAAGAACGGCCAGCCACAAAAGCAAGAAACGTTCCACGTGGAACAAAAGGTGTGCGGATCCAAAAAACAATCGTTTCGACATTTTCAATAATGTTCCACGTGGAACATTTCTTACTTTGCCGATCGAACGCAAGGCTACAAGAACCCGAAACTTGCCTGTTTTCCCTAGACAACACCGACGAGCAAGATTCGAGTATCCGAGCCGGGAATTGGCAACCCTGGCTCCCATTTCACATCGGATAGAATGGCTTCCACCGCTCCAATCTGAGCGGCTCCGATCAGCAAAACAATACGGCCACTTGTTTTTGTCAATCTTCTCGCTACAGGCAGAATTCGTTCGAAGTTCTCGACGGCGCGAACCGTAACCAGATCCGCTTGAGCACGAACGTCTTCTGCTCGCGAAATCACAACATCAACTTTTGAGAAATTAAGCGCGCGGACCGCTTCGCGAAGAAACGTGGCTTTTCGATGATTCGATTCGATAAGGCTAAGGCTTAGCTCGTGATTCCAGATCTTCAACGGCAGACCAGGGAAGCCCGCTCCGGCGCCAATGTCCATCGCTGTCTGTTCGAATTGAATGGGCAAATGGCGGGCAGCAAAAAAAGATTCGCCAAAATGCCTGGTGATAATTTCCCTTGGCTCGCGGATCGCGGTGAGATTGATTTTGGAATTCCATTTAAGCAAGAGTTCCAGATAAGTCTGAACCGAGCTTAGTTGACCCGCCGAGAGCTGGAAATCTGGGCCAAGAAATGGTTCCAGAGCCTCCGAGATTTCTGTCGCGGTCATCGAAGGTCGCATTTTAGCTGATCGCTCCAGAAATTCCATCATTCGATCCCCTTCATCGGCAAAGCGAAGGCGTCCCAAGACTCAAAGTAGTTATTAGTGGGTTCGCTGTTCTAAAAATCATCGGTTTTGTGGATCTCACGCCAGGCTAGACGAGCCGTTAGCGGCAAAAGTGGGAATTTATTTGTCTTTTACCCTGTTTCTGGAACCGCTGAAAAGCTGGTTGACATACAACCATATTTCTGCAAAAATCGAAACATGACTGCGAATTCGTTGCCCCAAGTGACGCGATACGCCGATATGTTCTCGGCGATGGGCACTGAGGCGCGGCTGCGGATAATGCAGCTGCTCCTGAAAGCGCATCCGGCAGGGCTGGTGGTGAACGAAATTCAAGCGGAGTTGGGCATTCCGGGCTCGACTCTTTCTCATCACTTGGACAAGCTCAGGAATGAAGGGCTGGTCAACGTTCGGCGAGAAAGCACATTTCTGCGATACCGCGCCAACGCAGAGGCGTTGCAGGAACTGCTGCAGTTTTTGTACGCAGAGTGTTGCACGCGCAATCAGGCTGTGAAGCCGCAGGAGATTGTGCACATTTGCAGCTGAGGGACAGCCGGGGACCGCTGTCCTCACATTCCATAGTGTTGAGCGCTCTCCCAGCATTCGTTAGGCCATGAGCGCGGTTGAAGATTTTCAATTGACAACAGTGAGGTGCAAACCGTGGAAACATCTAGCGTTAAGGAAATTGTGAAAGAGAAGTATGGGCAGGCGGCATTGCGCGTGAATGATGGGGGCAGCAGTTGTTGTGGCGCTGATGCGGCAGGCGGGACCGGGTGCGATCCGATCACTTCGAATCTTTATGACAATGCCCAGGCACAGCAGATACCAGAGGCCGCGTTGCTCGCCTCGCTCGGCTGCGGAAATCCGACAGCACTGGCGGAATTGAAAACCGGCGAGACCGTTCTTGACCTCGGCTCGGGAGGGGGCATCGATGTTTTGCTATCCGCCAGACGCGTGGGGCCGAGTGGCACGGCCTACGGGCTCGACATGACGGACGAAATGCTTGCTCTCGCAAACGAAAACAAGCGCAAGGCCGGTGCGGAGAATGTCGAATTCCTCAAGGGCGAGATCGAAAGTATCCCGCTGCCTGACAATTCCGTCGACGTGATCATCTCGAATTGCGTGATCAACCTTTCGGCGGACAAGGACTGCGTCCTGCGCGAAGCATTTCGCGTGCTGAAGCCGGGTGGAAGATTTGCGGTTTCGGATGTAGTGACGCGCGGCGAGATCAATGACGAAATTCGCAAGAGCGTGTTGCTGTGGGTGGGGTGCATTGCCGGCGCGCTGGATGAGGGTGAGTATCGCGGCAGATTGTCGGCAGCAGGATTTGAGCAGGTTTCGATTGAGCCCACGCGAATTTATCGCGTCGAGGATGCGCGGGAGTTCTTGTCATCTGCGGGAGTTGATGTTGAAGCGCTCGCGCCGCAGGTGGATGGCAAATTCATGAGCGCGTTTGTGCGGGCGGTAAAACCGGCCGTGAAGGCGTGCTGCGCACCGACTTGCTGTAATTGAGATCCGTCCGGCTGAAGCCGGCTTGCTCTCTCCACATGCAAACTACGCGGCACTGCAGCGCGATCGTGAGTCGTAAGAGGCCTAGTCATAAAACGCGGGATCAGGCTGAAGCCCGCTTCTCGTGCTTCGCACGACTACCCAGGGCTGACGCCGTGGGCTAACTATATTCCGCCGCGATGCGGCTGGGCTCGTGGCGAAGCTTGCCGCTGTGCCGAGCCGTAAACCGAGGAATGGGCTGAATGGCACGACGACCCACGGCTGACGCGCTGGGCCAACTATATTGCGCCGCGATGCGGCTAACTCGTGGCGTCCGATAACGACAGCGGGTCTCAAGAGATGAAAGATCACTACAACGTTCTATTTCTCTGCACGGGAAATTCGGCGCGGTCGATTATGGCCGAAGCTATTCTGAACTCTAAAGGTGGGCCTCAGTTCACCGCGTATAGCGCGGGAAGCCATCCTTCGGGTAGCGTACGGCCGGAGGCGATTGCCCAGTTGGAAGCTGTCCACATTTCGACTGATGGGCTGAGAAGTAAGAGTTGGAACGAGTTCACAGAGCCGGATTCGCCCACAATGGATTTTGTTGTCACGGTGTGCGACAACGCTGCCAAAGAGGCCTGTCCGCTTTTTCAGATCGGTGGAAGCACGGGCGGGGACGCCCAAGCCGTGACAATGATTCGGGCGCATTGGGGGGTTCCAGATCCGCCGGCGGTGCAGGGGTCTCCGCGAGAAATTGAATGCGCATTTCGTGAGGCTTACACGATTCTCGATCGCAGAATCGATTTGTTTCTCTCATTGGCCCTGAATTCACTTGATCGCACGGCACTGCAAAAAGCAGTTGAACAGATCGGCGAACGATGAAAGCGAGCTTATCGCGCCGCGTCGTTGCCGAGTTCGTTGGCACCGGGTTTCTGGTTGCGGCGGTCGTCGGCTCGGGAATTATGGCCGAGCGGCTGTCTGGCGGAAACGCCGCGCTCGCGCTGCTGGCAAATACCATTGCGACTGGCGCGGCCCTCGTTGCCCTGATATTTGCGTTCGAAGCCGTTTCTGGCGCGCACTTCAATCCGGTAGTTTCGTTTGCGGATGCGCTTGAGCATGGATTGCCATACCGAGAGGCGTTTGCATACGCGACGGCCCAGCTCACCGGGGGAGTCTTCGGCACTCTGATTGCGCACTTGATGTTCAGACTGAGTTTGATTTCGCTGTCGCAACACGCGCGCAGCGGACCGGCGCAGATTTTCAGTGAGTTCGTCGCAACTTTCGGGCTGCTGTGCGTGATTTGGGGATGTGCGCGCTCGCGGTCGAATGCCGCTGCGTTTGCAGTAGGAAGCTATATTGCGGCGGCTTATTGGTTCACTGCCTCGACGTCGTTTGCTAATCCCGCAGTGACGATTGCGAGGTCACTCAGTGACACGTTCGCGGGAATCCGGCCGGCGGATGTCCCTTATTTTTTTTTGGCGCAGATTGCCGGAGCCGGTGCGGCTACGATTCTATTCCGGTGGCTGGTTCCGAGCCTCCCTGATGTGGCGAGGAATGTGGTTGCAAGAGAGACAGAGCGAGTGCGGTGAGGGGGCCGAAGGGTTAGATTTCCGTTTCGTCCCCTATACGAACCAGTTTAGGCGGGTAGCTGCTCGCGGAGCTCGCGCTTGAATAGTTATCTCAGCGGTCGGCATGGCTGAAGCTGTGCCTTGATACAAACCTTTCAACCTGAGAAGGGCTAACTAGTATCTTCCCCGAAGCGAACCATCGCGGGCGAGGGCGCCCGCGCCACACACCCGCGCCATACGCTGGACTTGAATGCGTCGGGTAAGACTGCTGACACCATGGCGAAGCGGTCTCCTATTCTTCTTCAGGTTTTGTGGTGGGAAGGGTTGTACGCTCGCCTCGCTTCGGAAGGCGAACCGCGCTATTGGGCAATCCAAGTACGAGAGTGTTGCACGAAGAATCTGCGAGGGTTTGCAGTGCGCGGAGCTGAAGCAGACTCGGGTTCTCGTCCATGGTTCTGGCGGCGTTGGCAAGATTGCGAAGGGCGGCAGTTTCTCCGCGAGCCCGCTCGAGTGCGGCTTGTCCCTCTTTCTGGGCCTTCACCACCTGCGCGAATACTCTCTTCAGTTCACCCGGAAACATGATGTCCTTCACGTCGGCTGAGATGAGAGTCAGCCCGAACTCGGTAGCCTTTTTCGATGTTAGCTCCATCAACTTGGTGCTTACGCTGGCACGGTTGTCGAGCAGAGGCTCAATCTTTTCTCCGCCGACAATTTCCCGCAGCGCCATTTGCAGAGACAAGTAGAGGCTGGTGCGGTAATTGGAATTCTTGTT
>QHZV01000302.1 GCA_003224785.1 Acidobacteriota bacterium | reverse complement strand
TTATCTGTTTAATCGCGGCGCGCCGATCATGCTATTTCCGATCCCAATCCAGATTCCGGTGAAATGGATCGTGCTATTCACAGCGGCAATCGAAACGGCTTACCTCTTGCTGAGCCGTTTCGCGCTCTTTTATTTCGTGCTGCTCTTGGGATTGGGCGCGGGTTACATCTGGCATACGTTGCTTCTCACTCGCCGCAGGTCAGTCGGAATCTCGGAAAAATATTTTGGGCTGCGCAATTCCTACTACCGATGGAAGCGCCGACGCGCTGCTCGCAAGTTTGAAGTCTATATGCGCGACCACGACCGTACCGTCACCTTCGACGAGCACGGGAACTACATTCCGCCAAAAGAAGACAAGAAGAATGGCGGGTCGAAGTCCGGATGGGTGAACTAGAACAGCTTTTTGCTGTTAGCTCTTAGCCTTTAGCTAAATCAAACTTCCGTGTCATCCGCACGCCCCCTGAAAGCGATCGGTAGAGGGACCTTACGTCAGCGTGCGCCGAAATTGCGTCGGCGAAGATCTCCACGTGTGGTGCCCGCGTACTGCTTATCCCGCGCGCGGCAATGCAAATCCACTCGCATCGTAAGGTCCCTCTCTCGCGCCGGCGCGAGTTGGGGTGACAATCTTTGTTTTAAGTTTGGCTGAAAGCTGGCGGCTGAGAGCTGATAGCTGCCCTCACGCACTCACCAGGGATCCAATCTTCTCGCCGCTTACCACTTTCCCGATGTTTCCGCGCTGATTGAGGTTGAAGATGATAATGGGGAGATTGTTGTCTTTGCAGAGGGAAATTGCGGTGGAGTCCATCACTTTCAGGCCGCGCTTCAGCACTTCCATGTAGGTGATCTGGGAGAACTTGGTCGCGTCTTTCACGATCATTGGATCGGCGTCGTAGATGCCGTCAACTTTTGTGGCTTTTAGGATGGCGTCGGCTTTGACTTCCATCGCTCGGAGCGAGGCCGCCGTGTCCGTGGAGAAGTAAGGATTGCCGGTGCCTCCGGCGAATATCACTACTCGATCTTTTTCGAGGTGCCGAATGGCTCGGCGGCGGATGAACGGCTCTGCGACCTGGTTCATTTCGATTGCAGACTGAACACGCGTGTGGATGTTCTGCTTTTCGAGGGCGTCCTGCAAGGCTAGAGCGTTGATAACGGTGGCCAGCATGCCCATGTGGTCGGCGGAAACGCGGTCCATGTTGCGGGCTTGCTCGGCCACGCCGCGAAAAAAGTTTCCTCCGCCAACGACGATGGCAATTTGCACGCCCAGCGAGTGAACGTCGGCAAGTTCGGCTGCGATCTCGTGAATGCGCGGAGAATCTACGCCGAAGCCCTGATTAGCGGCGAGAGCTTCGCCAGAAAGTTTCAGCAGGACGCGTTTAAAGATGGGTTCAGGCATGTCTCAGATATTATCGCGCACAGTAAAAAAGGGCACCTTTCGGTGCCCTTGAATCATTCCGGCTTTTGTTCCGGTTTTGAGATGGCGACGGTCTCGCCGGCATCGCCGACCTTGAAGCGGGCAAAACGCCGGACGGAGATGTTCTCGCCCAGCTTGCCGATCTTAGTGGTGATCAGCTGGGAGATAGTCTGCGTCTGGTCCTTGATGAAGGGCTGCTCGTACAAGCAGACCTCTTCGTAGAACTTGGCCATCTTGCCTTCGACCATCTTTTCGGCAATGTGCGCGGGCTTGCCGCTGGCCATCGCCTGTGAAAGATAGATATCCTTCTCGCGTTCGAAGTCAGCCTTGGTGACGTCTTCTTTGCGGATAAACTTCGGGTCGCTGGCCGCAATGTGCATTGCGACATCATGCACCAGTTCCTTGAAGTCATCAGTGCGGGCCACGAAATCGCTTTCGCAATTGACCTCGACCAGCACGCCGATCTTGCCTCCGGCATGGATGTAATGCGCGACGGAGCCTTCGCTGGTCACGCGGGTAGCCTTCTTGGCGGCAACGGAGACACCTTTCTTGCGCAGGACGACCACGGCCTGTTCAAAGTCGCCTTTCGCTTCGGTCAGGGCCTGCTTGCAATCCATCATGGGGGCTCCGGTTTTTTCGCGGAGCTCTTTTACTTGTGCTGCGGAAATATTCACGGTAGTTGTGCTCATAAATTCGTCGTTTGTCTAAAGCCCCGCCGATTCTATTTTATCTATTCGGCACGAGTAGAACTCGTGCCTCTCCTGGTTTACTGAGGTGCTACGATGGTCGGCCTTTGGAGCGAGTAGCCGGTTTTTCCTGAAGCCAGAAACTTGGCGCCTGAAATCCCTTTTGGTTTTGCCAACAGCCAACAGCCAACAACCAATAGCCGCCGTTAGAACGTTTGATGCTCAACTTCGGGCGTCTCGGCTGCAGGCTCAGCGGCTGCCGCTTTCTTGCGCGTGCCCGGTCCCAGTACCTCTTCCATGCTGATGTCTTCCGCGGTCGCCTCGCCCGGGAATTCAGGCCCTTCGGGGCTAATGTCAGGAGCGCCTTCGACCGGCGGTTCCACTGCCGCAGCCTCGGCCTGCTGCGCTTCTCCAACGCCAGCGGCCAGCTCAGCAGTCTGCTTGTCATTCAACAGCTGCGATCCCTCGACGACTGAGTCCGCAATTTTCGACGCAAACAGACGAATCGCACGCAGCGCGTCATCGTTCCCGGGAATTACGTAATCCACTTCGCTGGGGTCGCAATTTGTGTCCACAACAGCGACCACCGGAATCCCCAATTTGCGGGCCTCACGCACGGCGATCTGCTCTTTATTGGAATCGATAACGAACACCGCATCCGGCAACCGGCTCAGATTCTTAATTCCCGCCAGATTCGCCTGCAGGTGCTTGCGCTCGCGTTCAAGCTTGATAACTTCTTTCTTCGGCAGCAGCTCGTAACGGCCATCCGTGGCCATTTCGTCGAGCTCTTTGAGCCGCTTCACGGACTTTTGCACGGTCACCCAATTGGTGAGCAGTCCGCCCAGCCAGCGCTGGTTGATGTAGAAACTTCCGGCGCGAATCGCTTCTTCTGAGATTGCGTCCTGGGCCTGACGCTTAGTGCCGACGAAAAGAATCGTCTTACCGGCAGCGGTCAGGTCAGCCACAAACTTTGACGCTTCCTTGAACATCTTCAGCGTCTTCTGCAGATCGATGATGTAAATGCCATTGCGCTCACCGAAGATGAACTCCTTCATCTTAGGGTTCCAGCGCTTCGTCTGATGCCCGAAGTGAACACCCGCTTCGAGCAACTCTTTCATAGTGATATTAGCCAAAAAACCTCCTTTGTAGTCTGCATCCGTCGTTCATGTTGCGAACTCAGGATTGCTTTCCCGTCCCCGCACTTGGAGCACGGGAAGAATTGAACAAGCATTCAGCCGTCAGCACTCAGCCTTCAGCTAAACCCAAACCTAAAGCCTGCATTCCGAACTTGCCGGCTGAAAGCGGGCAAGATGAGGAACCGTAATGCAACCTCGGACCCGTACAGGTCGCAAATTACCGCTTGCTGAACTGGAAGCGCTTCCTTGCGCCCTTCTGTCCGTACTTCTTGCGCTCTTTACCGCGGGAGTCGCGGCTGACCATTCCCTCGGCCTTGAGCTTTTTGCGCAATTCGACATTGAATTGCATCAGAGCGCGCGCAATGCCAAGCTTCACGGCATCGGCCTGGCCATTCACGCCTCCGCCAGAAACATTCGCGATCACGTTAAACGTGGCCGCAGCTTCCGCAGAGATCAGCGGCTGCTTCGCGCTTGATCGCTGCGACTCGGTCACAAAATATTGTTCAAATGCGCGTCCGTTGACTTTGAAGTCTCCGCCGCCAGGGCGCAAGAACACGCGGGCCACGGCCGTCTTGCGCCGCCCCGTTCCGTAGTATTGGACTAGTTCAGCCATTAGCTTTTAGCCGTTAGCTCTTAGCTTCTTCATGCTAAGGCCAACTTGAGCCTTTCTTCGATTTCGTAAGTTTCTCAAACTCGATGAGCAAGCAAACTGCTTGCGCAACATCCTGTAGCTAAAAGCCAGAAGCTAATAGCTAGAAGCTTCTTTTACGCCAGCGCCTTCACTTCCGGCTTCTGCGCTTGGTGCGGGTGCTTGTCACCCTTATAAACTTTCAGCTTGCTGAACATGTGCGTGCCGAGCTTCGTTTTCGGCAGCATGCGTTTGACCGCGTCTTCAATGATCCATTCAGGCTTACGCGCAACGCGCTTCTTGAACTCTTCGGAACGCAGTCCGCCGGGATATCCCGTGTAGCGGTGATAGACCTTCTGCTCGGCTTTCATGCCGGTCATCTTCACCTTTTCGGCGTTGATCACTACAACATGATCGCCGGTATCAAGAAACGGCGTGTACTTGGGGCTCTCCTTGCCCATCAGGATGCGCGCCACCTGCGAAGACAGACGGCCCAGCGCTTTGCCGGACGCGTCCACCACATACCACTTACGCGCAATTTCCCCCGCTTTGGGGAAATACGTTGACATGCTTCTCTCCCAAAAAAAATATGAAGACTGAAAGAAGACCGCTGAGTTACCCAATTACTTCAACTAAGCGCCGAAGGCGCAGGGCCACCAGGCGGGCAACCGCAGAACTACCCACATAAGACTAACGAGGAAGTGTTTGGTTGTCAACGAGGATGGCTCGGGCTATCTATATGGTAGATGTATAATTCCGGCAACTTCGGGGCAGGAGAAAGAGGCGTCACCATCGGAGGGCACTATTCGCGCAAAAGAATCAATCGCGATTACTGTGTACGTTGTTGGTGCATGCGTCCTCGCCCTGGCGTCTGCCTTCGCCCAGCACGGCCTATCCCCTGAATCCCTCGGATTCGCTCTGGGCCTGCTTCTTATCCCGACCGTTATCGCCTATGCCGTTCACGGCCGCATTGGCAAACGGCCAAACAACCATCTTGGCTTTGCTCGCTGGCTCTGGTGGAGCAGCTTCGTACTTATGGGGATCAACGCGAGCAACTACAAGCGACATAACATGACCGCTGCAGATGTGCAGGAGGTTTAAGCGCAGTACCGCAATCTTATGCGGGCATACTTCAAGGAGCTTTCAGAGTCGCGGCATGAATTCGACTCTAGGCGGGCAGCAATGGATGCCAAGCTGGATGGCGTCTATCAAGCCGAGTCCTATAAGCCTGCCCGTGCAAAAGCGATTGTTGCTGCCCTGAACGACAACATTGACCTGAACAATGATATCCAGACGTGGACTGATAGCACGGTTCCAGCCTTTCAGGCGCGAGTGAAACAGTCGGGTCTCACGGATTCAGAGCAGCAATCCACCGTGCGTGGATTCCAAAACTCCGTTTCGGGTAGCCCATTGTGGCCTACGCTCCATTCTTTTCTCGAAACGGATACAGAACTAGATCAAATGTCAATCCAGTTTTATGAGGCGATACTTAAAGGCAAAACCGACGAAGCAAATAGCTATCTAGACCGCATTCATGCACTCGGAAAGAAGGACACGGAGTTGTCAGCGCAGGTCAGTAAATTGCAAAGCGCAAGCCTGAAGCAATCAGGGTTCGATGGCAAAGAAAAAGCGTTCCAGAAGACGTCAAGCAAGTAGCGGAGAGTTTAAACAGCGATGGCTAGAAACTCTAGCAGAGGAGCGCGGTTAGCAGTCAAGGAGGCGCGGCTAATTACTGCCGAACTGCGGCGTCTCGGCGTTCCGCCTCGCGTGATCGCGAAGATATGGGTGGCCGTCATTGCCGTCCCGGTTATGCTCATCGCCGGATATCTCCTCGTCAACTATGATTCCGGCATCGATGATTCGGCGATCCTTAATGAGGTCACAATCACGTTTAAGGATCAGTATCAGTCTCACGTACACAACGAGACCGAGATCACGCTCAAGTCTTTGACACTGACTTGCTCTCCCGGGGGAGATGCAGTGAGAACAACGTCCGGTCTTTATCCGCCATTGAAGCCGGGATACGGAGAGGATGCCTACGTTCAGGCTGGGATGCAAGCTCGTGCGGGTGAACGAGAGTCATCAATTGTGGTGAGTGCTGATTCATTACACGCCGGGTGCTCACGTTGACTGGCTATTTCTTGTCAGCGGATTTCGACGCGGACTCAATTTTTGGCTTGCTGTCCTTTTTGGATCCGGAATCTTTGGCGGAATCGCTCTTACTGTCCGCTTTGCTCTCTGCTTCGGCCTTCGAGTTCGACCCGGCCGAGCCCTTCTTCGCATAGTCGGTCACGTACCAGCCCGATCCCTTGAACTGCACGGCTGGCGCGGAGATCATCTGTTCGACTTTGCCACCGCATTCTGGACACTTCTTCACCATGCGAGCAGAAAACAGCTGGATGCGCTAAAAG
>QHZV01000301.1 GCA_003224785.1 Acidobacteriota bacterium | reverse complement strand
GAGCAAATCCAACGATCACGGCGTTCTCATTCTTTTGGCTATCCAAGACCACCGAGGGCGAATTGAGGTCGGCTATGGACTCGAACCGATCTTGCCTGACGGTAAAACCGGGGGCTTTAACCGCGAAGCAATACCTTTCCTGAAGCAGGGCGACTACGACGCCGCCATCCGCCTGATGACGATTCGCGTCGCCGATGTAATTGCACAAGATGCAGGTATTCAGTTGACCGGGTCTCCGCAGGCGCCTCGTTCAAACTATCCGGCAGCTCCTGGAATTTCCCTCGGACGAATTGCTCTTCTCGTTATTATTGCCATCATCGTCCTGGCTAGCCCCCTGCGAAAGGTGCTGTTTTGGTGGCTGCTGTTCAGCGGCGGTCCGCGTTGGGGCGGCGGATACCGCAGCGGCGGCGGATGGGGTGGAGGCGGCTTTGGTGGCGGAGGCGGCGGAGGTGGTTTCGGAGGTTTTGGCGGCGGTTCCTCCGGTGGCGGTGGCTCGAGCTTTGGCTGGTGAGGAGAAGCAATGGCACACGAGGCAATTGTTAACGAATTTGTCGAAAAGATGAAGGCGGCAGCCGGCACAAATCTCGCCAGCGTGATCCTCTATGGCTCAGCCGCTCAGGGAGAGTTCCATCCTGAATACTCGGATCTGAACCTGCTTTGCATCATGCGCGACGCTTCGTTCGCATCTCTCTCCAAGATTGCAAGCGTGGTCGATTGGTGGCGCGGCAAGAAGCATCATCCGCCGCTTGTGCTCACTCCCGGGGAACTCAAATCCACCGCCGACGTGTTCTCCATCGAATTTGTGGACATGAAGCAGCGCTACCGAGTTCTTTGGGGAGACGATGTTCTCAAAGCTTTGGACATCCCCATGCACCTGCATCGCTCGCAGCTGGAATACGAACTACGTGAAAAGCTGTTTCTGCTCCGTCAGCACATAATGCTTGCCGGATCCAATGAAAAACAATTATGGGATGTGATGCTGCAATCGCTCTCGTCGTTTACAACTTTGTTTCGACATACCCTGATCGAACTTGGCCAAGCCGCACGGCAGCACTCGCTCGACGCAGTTAAGGAGGCAGGCACGCGGTTGAACTTCGACTCCTCGGCCTTCGTACACTTAATCGAGGTGAGGGCGAGGAAGACCGACCGCAAGCAACTTCGTGCCGCGGACGTTGCGGCGCAATATCTGACCGGAATTGAGACAGTCGCGGCGGCAGTGGATACAATACAGAGTTCTCCCACAACCAGTTAATGCGGACTTCGAGGAAACCAATATGAGCAAGTTTGCCATTGCAGCAATAACTATTGCAGTCCTTATTCTGCTGAGCGCGGGCAAGTACATCAACGTGAAGAACACGCTGGTGCAAAAGAATGAAGGCGTGAAAGCCGCATGGTCCCAGGTGGATATCGTCCTTCAGCGTCGCGCTGATCTTATCCCTAACCTGGTAGAAACGGTGAAGGGCTATGCCAAGCAGGAGCAGACCGTCTTCGGCGACATCGCCAAGGCGCGCTCGGCCCTGCTTTCCGCCGGAACTCCCGAGCAGAAAATCGCCGCCAACGGCCAACTGGATGGCGCTCTCGGAAGACTATTGCTGATCGTCGAGAACTATCCGCAACTGAAGTCCAACGAAAATTTCTTGCGCCTGCAGGATGAACTCGCCGGAACCGAAAACCGCATCGCGGTTGAGCGCAAGCGCTACAATGACACTCTGCGCGATTACAACACTTACGTCCAGCAATTCCCCAACAGCTTGTTCGCGCCCGGCATGGGCTTCAAACCAAACAACGCATACTTCGAAGCATCCGAAGCATCGCGCGTCGTGCCTAAAGTAAATTTCGGAAGCCCCGAGCCAGCACCGGCGAAGTGACGGCGATCCAAAGGGCGGTGAACACTTCCCTCCATCGAGTTGAGCGGCTGCATCTCCAATTTGCACGCCGAGCTCTGGCAGGAGACCGTCCCCATGCGAATGATCTTGATAGACGAGACGTCAGGAAATTTAACCGGAAATTCGATTGTCTGCAGCTTTTCGATTGCGCCGCGCAGGGTTTCATCTCCATCTAGAAATTGGACCCGGTCGGGGGTGCTGGAGTTGTCGAACAAGAAGATGAAGCGTGCTGTCCCGCTGGTTGCGAGTTCTGGCAATGAAATTGTCTTCAGCTTCTGGAATTCCGCCATAGCTTGCGCCAGGTCCTTTTGGCCCGTGGTTGCATTCAATTTCATCACCTGCTGCTGCGAGCTCTGGGCCTCTGGACCGCCCGCCGCGGCAGCGAGCGCATACATATGTCGAGCGCGGTCCTTCGCTCCGGTCTTCTCATAGACTCTCGCCAGCCGATTGGCTACCGTGCCAGACTGGCTCAATTCCCACGCAGCCTCCACGAATTGCGATGCCACCAGATTGTCGCCTTGCACAAATCTGGCCCAGCCCATGCGCGCCCACGATAGTGCCACCATATCCATTGCGGAAAACGAATTCACATTGAGATGATCGTATTCGCCGGACTCGAACTGATCGCTGATCGCGCTCAGGTTTTTGTCGGCATCGTGGGCAGCTTGCGCTGGATCTGTACCATCGCGCAACGCCGGAGCGAAGAAGTCATCGGTCGCTCCAGTTGATGAGCCTCCTGTCAGGCTGGCCATTATTACGTCTGATTTCTTCGAATCACCAATGCGCGAGTAAAGCTGCCCTAAAGCCATTGTGATTTCCGGATCATCCGGAGGAATCGCCGCAGCTGTCTCCAACTCCGCCTTCGCGTCTTCATCACGCTTCATCTGCACCAGCACAAGTCCGAGCTGTTTGTGCCCCGATTTTTCAGACGGAGCAAGTTCAATCTGCTTACGGTATGCCGCGACTGCATCGTCGTACCTTCCCAATTGCGTCAATTCAGCCGCTAATTCCGCGTTTGCGTGTGCGTGGTAAGGGTCTTTCTCAATCTGTTTTTGGAAAGCCTGCAGGGCTTTTTCGTGTTGGCTAAGGGTGGAGTATGCCTGGCCCAGCTGCTCCCATCCTTCTTTGGAACTCGGGTCCTGGTCCAGCGCTCGTTGCAACAGAGCGGCCGCCGTTGAAAAATCCTGGCGCTTGAAAGCTGCCTCCCCTGCTTCGCGCAACTCTGCCGCTGTTCCTTTCATTTCTGCCGCCGACGCCATTGCCGCAGCCGAAGGACGCGTGATGCTGCACCAAGGTGTCTCCTCGACCGAACTGGTGGTCACATTGTGAAATGACGAATAATCGGCACGGCGGGACGCACTCAGCTCATTCACTTTCAAAATCATGCGCCGTTCCGCATCCAGACTGTTCTTCGTCATCTTGTACGACGTCGAATATTCTCCAAAATCGCGCGTAATGCTTACATCGGCCGGAATATGAATGCTGAAGTTTGCCGGAAACTCGATGTGTACATGTGATACGTTTTCACCCGCCGGGCCCACATCGAGCGGGTCGCCGGGATGCCTCTTGTCCGCTCTGGGAACCCGCCCCAAGGAAGACGGCGGCAGCAGTTGAAAATTTGTGGCTGAGCTTGGCACTTTGAAGTAATCGGATTTGTGAACGTGATAACTGATGTGCAGTGGCTTAGTTGTTTCTTCCAGCCGCTCGATGCGAACTTCCGAAACATCACCGGAGACTCCCCAAAGCCGCTGGAACAACTCCAGGGCTCGGGGCCAGTCTGCCTGAGCTACACTGCGAAAAGTTGCGCGCAATCGAAAGTCGCTGTCACCAGTCGCGCTCATATCAATGTTGGCGTCAAGGCCACCAAGTTCACTGACCTTTCCATTGAGGTTGAAACTGGTGCTGTTGCGGACCGGCACCTCAGACATCGTGCGCCGCAAGCCGCTGTTCGAATCGAGCGATGCAAGCACTCCCTGCTTGTTCCGCAAGCTGTACATGATCAATCCGTAGGGAGCAACTTCGGCCGTAGAATCCAGCCACGTGAGCTTTCCTCCAACATTCGCGGCCGTTATCACGTGGTCGAATTGCGCCGGTGACGGCACATCCGCATCCAACTTGCGCTCATGATGAATCAAAACCGGGTAGCTCTTGATTCCTTCCGCCGCCATCAACGCCTGCAGTAGTGTGTGCTTGTCTTTGCAGTCGCCGTATCCATTTTGCAAGACCTCAGAAGCCGCATGCGGTTGATAGCGGCCAATCCCAAAAGAAAGGCTGACGTAGCGAATGTTCTGAGCGACGAAGTCGTACAAACGCCTGGCCTTTTGTTCCTCAGAGCCTGCGCCCCCGGTCAGCTCCGCGGCTTTTGCCTTGACGGCATCGTCAGGCACCGCGCGTTCGCTCTGCAGTTTCGCGTACCAGGTTGAAATTTTCTGCCAGTCGGTGAAGCTCGAAAGTTGAACATCCGGCTCATCATTTTCAAGCTCTTCATCGTTCTGTCGCTTCGAGCGGTTCGGAACAAAATTCTTCACAGTCCACAAATAAATCCGCCTCTCGCCATCCTCGCGGGTTTCGTACTTCCGCTCTGGACTCTTCAATTTAATGTCGCGAGATTTGGGAAGACTGATCTCAAGCGTGCCGTCAGTCAGAGCGGCGTAGGTCGGAAAACTGTATTCGTACCAGAATTCCCCAGCAGCCAGCGGCTTGATATGCGTTACCACGTGATACTCGAG
>QHZV01000300.1 GCA_003224785.1 Acidobacteriota bacterium | reverse complement strand
AGCATGGTGCCACTGAGAAAGGACTGCCGTTCGCGTTGCGAAATAGTCGTAAGGGGAGCGGTAGTTGTCATGTTCAGCTTTCCAGTAGGGTGAGGCTGCGCAATTATATTGGCGGCACACGTTGTGGCTGGCCCTGAAACTTATTACGACGTTTTCGCGTGGGAAGTTCAGTTCTCGAGATTAAAAAAATGCAGCTTCATTTCCTTAGCAGATCGGGGGGTCTGGAGGGCTGCCGGTCACTGTCAATATGGCTTCTTGTCGGGATAATCGAGTTCGTAAAGCGGTTCGAGGCCGGTCCGCACCAGCAGGTCGTGAACTTCGGAGGGTGAAAGGCGCTTGCCCGGCCGCTCTGCTGAATTTGCGAAGGAATATCCAGACACAGCCATAATCGCGGTCTGCAGTCCCAGCATTCGCAGATCAATACGCTCGAACGTGTCAATAATGGTGTGGTGGCGGAAGTTGTAATCGCCGTCTTCGACTGCGATCGAGTAGGTTGGCACACCGACTACCATGAACGCCTCTTCGTCGGAATCGAACGCGGCGTCCGTGGTGATTTGATTGGCAGCGATCGATCTCAACGGCTTGAGCACTTTTTCTGTTGCTAGAGTTGGAGACCCAGCGGGGTCTGAGCGCCGTGATCGGTGTTAATAACTGCCCACAAATTATCCAGCTCGCTCTTGTGTTGTTCCACGTAGGCTTTCGATCCCAGGTCGGATTGCTCTTCTCCCGAGAAAAATGCGAAGCGGATCGTGTGGCGTGGCTTGAGACCCATTGATTTCAGGATCCGCGCGGCGTCCAGCACCACCGCGACACCTGCGCCATTGTCGTTCGCGCCCTGCGCCGGGTCCCAGGAATCGAAGTGCGCAGTCAAGAGAACGGTTTGACTTGGATCGCTTCCTTCGAGGTCAGCGACCACGTTCCGTTCTGTTACTGCATGATCAATGAATGAATTCTGCACGTCCAGCTTGATCTTCACCTCGCCTTTAACACGCAAGCGCCGGAGCAAAGCAGCGTCTTCATTGGCGATGGAGAGCACATGCAGCGCGCCGCGCGGATAGAAAAGAAACGCGGAGGTGTACAACATGCGGTCGGGCTTATCGGAAACGATCAGCATGGCCGCCGCTCCGGCCTGAGCTAATTGCTGGGAGATGCGCATGCGCGTCGCCACGTAGGTCGTGGAGAGCGCGTTGCTCCTCAAATCTACAAGCACCGCTGCTCCCCGCACTTCGGCAGGAATGGTGGGATGGCCGTTATCGATTGGGCCAAGATCCATAACGGGCACTTCAATCGGCCCTTGCGTGCCCGGCACCCAACCGTAGGTTCCTACAAAGAGCGTGCGATGGGTGGGGGCGACGAGTTCTCCTGTGGTGATTCCCTTCTGCCACCCGGGTTCGAATTGATACTCCTCAAAATGCGCGTTGCTGAACCCTGCTCCTTTCAAAGTCTTGAGTATCAAATTGGCGGTAGCTTGCGATTCTTTGCTGCCAGTGATCCGGCCGCCGATGGTGTCAGTGAGGCTCTCAAGAAAATCAGAGGCGCCGCTGCGGGTCAGCGAATAACCAACAATGCGCGCGACAGTTTCTGGATCAATTGGATTGGTTTGGGCCGTGCTTGGAATGGAAAACAGTATCGTAAAAGCGATGACTAAGCTGCGCATGTAGGTTATTCACCGGAAAAAGTCATCTCGACCACTGTGCAGTCATCATTCAGGGGCGTGCTGCCACAGAACTTCGAAACTGCTGCGAAAATGTCTGTCATGCTGCCTAACTTTGCAGCCACTTCCAGCCGTTCGTTGTCGAAAAATTCGCCCTCGGCATTCTCAGCTTCGGTAACGCCGTCGGTGACAAGAACCAGGCGATCGCCGGCGTGCAGGCTATAGCGGTCGCTTTCGTACGTTGCGTCGGGCAGCAAACCTACAGGGAGGCAGCCGTGCGAGGGCCGAATGACTTCTCCGCCGCAAACTAAAAGCGGCGGAACGTGCCCGCAGTTCACATACTCCAATTCACCGTCGCGGCGCAGCCGAGCGATGATCACGGTGGCATACTTTTCGCCAATGCGTTTGCTGGTCAGGAAGCGATTGGCCGAGCCCACGATGTCCGTGAGCGGCGTGTGCGCTACGAGTTGCGAATAGATCATGCCTTGCAGAGTGGAGGCCAGCAGGGCGGCAGAGACTCCCTTGCCCGCAACGTCGGCCAGCACAATTGCGAGACCATCGTCGGTGTTGACCGCATCGAAAAAGTCGCCGCCGATTTCCTTGCAAGACAGATTCTTGCCCTGAAGACTGGCGTAAGGCACTTCAGGGATAGTCACCGCCATTAGGCGCTGCTGAATGGATGCGGCAATCGAAAGTTCCTGCTGATAACGGCGAGACTCTTCTTCGGCCTGGACCAATCGCGCGTTCTCGATCAGTGAAGCAGCTTCGGTAGCGACCACGTGCAGGATGTCACCGCTTACTTTGGAAATGTCCCGCGAGGCAAAACGCGAATCAACGTAGAGCGCTCCCATTGCGTCCCCGGTCGGATTGGGAGCGCCAGCTTCGCGCGCACGCGTCTGCACTTGCGTTTTACGAAGCGGAATACAGATTACCGTGCGGAGATCGTAGGCAACAATGCTCTGGCGACCTGTCAGATCGAGAGACTGACTGGTGTCGGTCAACAGAAATTCAGAATTGGCACGCAGAGCGTCTTCGAGAATCGAGTGCGAAATCGTGGTGTCGTCCAGAAGGAGATCACCTTTGGAATTACGCCCGGCAGCCAGGCGCAGCTTGCCATCCACAGCTTTCAGGAACACATATCCGCGCTCAGAGCCGGTGAGTTTTAGAGTTACATCCAGCAGCGTAAGCAGAATCTCGTCGAGCACGCCGGTAGTGTTCAGCTTGCGCGCCGCATCCAGGAAAATGGTGAGCTTCTCCAGGTCGGTGATTTCGTTCGAGATCTGGATTCCCGAAATCTGGCTCAGGAAATCCCGGGCAGTATTGGTGGTGACGTGCTGGGGATGGAAGACGGCATAAATCGTGTCGCGCGCGCCGAACTCGAGACGATCGTTGCGCTCGAGAGCCTGCCGCTGCACGCGCTCGCCGTTGACAAAGGTGCCGTGCTTGCTGCCTTCGTCCATCACGTAGAACTTGCCGCTTTCGGAGACAATGAGGGCGTGGTCGCGCGAGACCCGCGGGTCAGCAATGACCAGATCTTTTTCCATCTTGCGACCGACGGTGAATGGGCTGTGGTCGAGATAGAGCGTGCGCTGCTCGGTCCCCTGCACGAAGATCAAGCTGGGAAAGACGCCGGAGCCGAGGCCGGAGATGGGTCCGATGATGGTTTGTGCAGACATGGCGTGGAAAGCCGTGCATAAGCATAATGCCAGTAAAATGGGCCTGCGTGAAGTGGCGGGCTGACAGCGTGGGCGTTTTTGGCGGCCAGAACGCGCTCAGGACCAGCTTCTGATATGGGAGGTCGGAGCATGGCAGCGAAGGTAGATCTGTACGACAACGCCACCTCGGGCAGACCGGTTGGGTCACGACCAAGGAGTCAAACGATATTCCTAAACTGCTGGAGCTAACGGCTAGCTCGCAAGTCCTCGAAATCGGTTGCGGTTCAGGCCGGTATGCACTGCGTCTGGCCGAGAAGATTGGGTGCCGAATCACTGGTCTGGATCTCAACTCGCATGGAATTCGGAACGCCAATCAGCTCGCCAGTCAGGCTGGGCTGACGTCCGTTGCAAGGTTCGAGGAGTGCGATGTTTCTGGCCCGCTGCCGTTTCAATCTGAGTGCGTTGACGCGGTCTTTTCGAACGATGTGCTTTGCCACATTCCGGGACGGGCGGCGGTCATGGCGGAAATCTACCGAATGCTGAAGCCGGGCGGATGTTTGCTGTACAGCGATGCTTTGGTAGTTGGCGGCCTTCTCTCGCATGAGGAGATTGCGACCCGCAGCTCGATCGGCTATTACTTTTTCAGTCCTCCGGGAGAAAACGAGCGGCTGCTCAAAGACGCCGGATTTCGTGTCATCAACGTGACCGATACCAGTGAAGAGGCAGCCGGAATTGCAAAACGATGGCGCGCAGCCAGAGAGAAATCGAAAGACGCACTGGTGGCCGCGGAGGGACTTGCCAACTTC
>QHZV01000299.1 GCA_003224785.1 Acidobacteriota bacterium | reverse complement strand
CCGGCAGGACACTACCAACTGGCGACTGCCTACGCCCGCACGGGCCGTAAGCTCGATGCCGATCGCGAGATGGCATTGCAGAGGGAAGCGGAAGCGAAAAACCCCCAACAATCGCACTGATGGCGAAACAGGATGGCAACGATTTCTATTGGAGGTGGAACTCGGTTTCCCGCCGGCGCTTTTTGCGAATGCTGGGTGTTGGCGGCGCTGCCTTAGTCGCACATAGTCCCGATATTTCCTGGGCTGCCAGCGAAGGTTCGCGTTTCTCATTCGAAGAAATTCCTTCCTCTGCTAACGGCATCTCCTGGGTCCATACCAGCGGACGTTCTCCTATGGCGCATCTTCCCGAAACTGTCGGCGCCGGCTGTGCCTTTCTGGACTATGACAATGACGGATGGATGGACATTTACTTAATCAACAGCGGGCCGTGCGATTTTTATAGCCCTCCGCAGCCTTTGCGCAATGCTCTTTACCGCAATAATCGCGATGGCACGTTCAGCGATGTCACCTCGAAGGCTAATGTCAGCGGAAATGCCTATGGGATGGGGGTTGCAGTCGGTGATTATGACGGCGACGGCTTCCCTGATCTCTACGTCACTCAATATCCGCACAGCATTCTGTATCACAACAATGGCGACGGTACGTTCACGGATGTTACGGCGAAAGCCGGCGTGGCCGCTCCGGGATGGGCGACGAGCGCTGTCTGGTTTGACTACGACAATGATGGGCTGCTCGATCTATTTGTCTGCCGTTTCGTGGACTACAGCAAGGACAAGCTCAAGTTCTGCGGCGACAAACTTACCGGAGAGCGCACTTACTGCATTCCGACAATTTATGCCCCCATGCCGTGCTGGCTTTTTCATAACAACGGAGATGGCACGTTCACTGACGTCAGCCAGAAATCGGGCATCGCCCATTCATTGGCGAAGGCGTGGGGAGTGGTGGCGGCCGACATCAATAACGATGGTTTGATGGACCTGTACGTCACCAATGACACAGTTCCGAATTTCTTGTTTGCAAACCGTGGCAGCGGCAGACTCGAAGAGATCGGTATGCTCGCCGGGGTGGGGGTGAACTCATTTGGCAAACCTCGCTCGGGAATGGGAGTGGACGCCGCCGATTACGACCAGGACGGCTGGATTGATTTGTTCGAAGCCAACGTTGATCATGAACTGTTCTCGCTTTATCGCAACGACAGATCTGAGGCCTTCAGCGATGTCGACCCGGATGTTGAGCGGATGGGGACTAAAGTTTTTGGACTACGACAATGATGGGAATTTGGATTTGCTGCTCTGCAATGGACATCCGGATGACAAAGTTGATAAACGCGTTCCAGGAGTGACTTTTCTTGAGCCGATGCTGCTGTTTCAAAATACGGGAAACGGATTCCAAAACGTTAGCGCCGAGAGCGGGGCGATTTTTTCGAAGCGGATTGCCGGCCGCGGGCTCGCGCTCGGCGATTTCGATAATGATGGATCCTTAGATGTGTTGGTCACACAGAATAACGGCGCGCCAATCCTCCTCCGGAATAATGCTGGGCGGCAAAACCATTGGCTCGGCGTGAAACTGGTTGGACGCAAAGCCAACATAGACGCCATCGGAGCAAAACTGACGTGGCGTTCGGGAGAATTTGAAAGGCATCAGTTCAAAGTTGGTGGCGGAAGTTATCTTTCGTCCCACGATCCTCGGACGGTGTTAGGCATCGGCCAGCGAACGAAGATTGATTGGCTTGAGGTAAAGTGGCCGCAGCCGAGCGGCAAAGTTGAGCGATTCACCAATCTGCCGATTGATCGCTATCTCACAATCGTGGAAGGGGAAGGGAAGTGGAAGTGATCGGCAAGACCCAGCTAAGGGCGGGTGCCCTCACCCGCCTAGCGCAGCGGGGTTCCATACGATACGTTTTAAATGTCATCGTTGTCATCTTGATGGGTCTGCAAGCTGCTGTCGGCCAAGAGAAAGTGTCGGGCAGTTCGTCATCGAAGCTTCAATACGAGCACTCGCAACTTTCTTCAGCGACGGATTCAATCGCCGAACGCGAACTGCGGCAAGGAAGCGCACTCAGCCGACAGGGTGCGTTCGCTGAAGCCATTCCGCATTTGCTTGCTGCTCGCGGGCACGTTGCCAATGAGTATGCGGCAAGCTTCAATCTTGCGCTCTGTTATGTGGGCAGTGGGAATTCGGCCAAGGCCATTCCGGTCCTTGAAGAGCTGCGGCACAACGCGCATGACGACGCTGGCGTCAACAACTTGCTGGCGCAGGCGTACGTAGGAGAGTCGCAAGGTGAGAAGGCAGTTGAGGCGCTGCAAAGAGCGGCCTCATTTACTCCGACAAATGAGAAGTTGTACATGTTTGTCGCAGATGCGTGCATGGGCAAGCAGGATTATGCCCTGGGACTGAGAATAGTTGATCTAGGGCTGAAGAACTTGCCGGATTCCGCGCTGCTCCATTATGAGCGCGGAATGTTTCTGTCATCACTTGATCAATTTGACAAGGCGAAGAATGATTTCGAGCTAGCACAAAAACTGGCGCCAGATTCCGAGATTGCTTTCGACGCCGGAGCGCAACAGGCCATGCTGGCAGGCGACGTGAGTGGCGCGATACGCATTGCTCGCACAGGCATTTCCAAGGGGCATGAGGATTTCATGCTGCTCGCGCTTCTCGGGGAGGCGCTGCTTCGCTCCGGCGCCGCTCCGGGGCGGCCTGAGTTTGAGGAAGCGCGGCAGGCGCTTGAAAAATCCATCAACTTGCGCCTCAGTTATTCGGGCTCACAGCTTGCGCTCGGGAAATTGCACCTGCTCGAAGGCCGTACGTCTGATGCGATCGCGCATCTCGAGGTCGCGCGGCAACTCAGTCCAGATAATCCGGCGGTTTATTCGCAGCTTGCAACTGCATACCGAAAGGCCGACGATCTGCCGAAGGCCCAGGATGCGCTTGCGATTTTGGCGAAGCTCAACCAAGAGCAGGCAGAAAAGATCAGGACCGCGCCTGAAGATCGCAAACCCGGCTATGGCGAGGTCCCGGGTTCACAAGCGCAGCACTGAAAATGGCAGCCTGGCATGTATGACGGGCGAGGACGCCCGTCGCCTCACTACGGTGCTTTCCTGATTCGAGGAAATGGGCGCTCGACAATTCCTTTCCCTTCCTTGATTGCGATGATCTGGTCGGCTTTGATGTTCATGAGTTTTGTGCCCATTCCGCTCGGCCACAGAATTTCCAGTGAATCTATTTTCATTCGTGTCCCGAGCCCAAAGTGCAAGCGCGGATCCTGTGCCGACTGATAACTCATCCCGCCCTTTCGCTGATCGTAGAGGACCAGATCACCGGCGTTGAGCTTCACACGTGCGCCAACGCCATCACGATTGGATTTCGTTCCGATCAGCAGGATTTCAAGCCAGTGATTCGCGTTGCCCCCGTCATTGCGCAACAACTGGGGAGCGGCGCCATTGTTGCTGATGAGAATATCGAGATTGCCGTCGTTGTCGAAGTCAGCAACGGCTGCGCCACGGCTGACTTTTGGCGCAACGAACTCCGGTCCGAGTTGATCGCTAACGTTCTCGAAAATTCCTCGGCCGTTGTTTCGGAACATAAGCTTTGGCTCGGCATACTTCGTATCGGCGTGATAGCGCTCAATGTTGTCGAGCACGTGGCCATTCGCCATAAAGAGGTCGCGCGTGCCGTCGTTGTCATAGTCAAAGAAGCGCGTGCCGAAACCGCTCATGTGAAAGGTTGCGTAACCGAGTTTCGAGCGAAAGGTCGCGTCGTCGAACGCGCCGTCACCAACGTTCTGATAGAACCGTGCCAGTTGCGTGTCGAGATGCGTCACGACGAGATCCATGCGCCCGGTACCAGTTGTGTCGGCGGCATCGCAACCCATGCCGGCTTCGAATTGGCCCTCGCCGCTCACAGCAACGCCAGCGAGATACCCAACTTCCGTGAAGGTTCCGTTGCGAGTGTTGTGAAA